>JAJZZP010000150.1 GCA_021797515.1 Bacillota bacterium
TGGCGTGGATTCCACAGGAATTCAGCGCCGTCACTTCGACGGGAAATTTAAGCAGAACGTATCACCTACACGGAGCACATCGCGGGCGGAAACGGTGCGAGACAAGGGGGTACCTGAATAGTTACGATTTTGGTGGTGCTCGAGGTCTCATCCCTAAGGGCATATAAATCGTTACCATACCTCACCGAGACGGTGGAGTGACTCGAATGATCTTGCTCAAGTCGTGCGCATATCGGAGAATCGACCGAACTTTCCCTGCGCAGCCAATCCACGGATCGTCCTGCTGCGGCATCCAGGTGAGAAGGAGAGGGGAAATGCCAGAGATTAAGCCTTATTCCGGTTTTTGGTTCCAATGCTACACAAACCCCTAGTACCATCATTTCTTTACATGGACTGGAGCCAGGACAGGCAGGATTTATCCTTTTGCCCCGTATACTGAATAGCATCTAATCGGGGCAGGGGGTGAGGAAAGGGTGCCATTGCGGACAAATCCATCGGGTGCGGTATCGTCCAACCCGAAAACACCTCGTGAAGTCTTATACTGGGTGGAAAACGGACGCATCAGTTCCGACGCTGCATTAAGACATTTAACTCAGTTGGATCGCCGATCCGCCAGTGCTGCAGCAGTCGAAAGCAGAGCCAATCATACCAGCCAAAAAGATCGCGCTGATGAGGTGCTTCGGCAGTTGGACCAGTTGGTTGGACTATCAGGGGTTAAATTGTTGGTGCGGGAAATTCGGGCCTTTATTGAGGTGCAGCAACGTCGCCTGGATTTTCATCTGCCCCAGGATACACAGATGCTGCATATGGTGTTTCAAGGGGCACCGGGCACAGGAAAAACAACGGTGGCCCGTCTTCTGGGACAATTATTTGAAGCACTTGGAGTATTGCCTAAAGGCCATTTAGTGGAAGTGGAACGAGCCGACTTGGTAGGAGAGTATATTGGCCATACTGCACAAAAGACGCGAGAAGTGATAAAGAGGTCCCTTGGCGGCATTATGTTTGTTGATGAGGCGTACTCACTGGCTCGAGGTGGGGAAAAAGATTTCGGAAAAGAAGCCATTGATACCCTGGTCAAGGCAATGGAAGATTACCGTGGCGAGTTTTTGTTAATCTTGGCAGGCTATCCGCATGAGATGGCGTGGTTTATGTCCACCAATCCAGGACTCCTGTCCCGATTTCCGATTCATTTAGAGTTTCCTGACTACACTGCGCAGGAATTATTAGACATTGGGCGATCAATGTTGACGGCTGGCCAATATGTTTTGACTCGAGAAGCCGAGCAAGGATTTTTAAAACACCTAGAAGATCGTCAAGGACATTGGCATACCAACGCTGGTAATGCTCGGATGATTCGTAATATATTGGAACATGCCGTGCGCCGTCAGGCGGTACGACTCGCCGATCACTTAGATTCGGTAACCCGGCATGATTTAATTCAGTTGACCTGGGCGGATCTCGAAGGAGGGCTCTAGTGGAAGCTCTGGTGGTGGGCAAGCCCAATTGCGGGAAGACTCTTTTTGTGGTGAATTTCGCTGCCTATTTGGGCCTGAAAGAAGTGCGGTTAGAAATGATGGACCAAGATGGCGTAGTGCGACATCAAAAACTGCCTCTAGAAAAAGCTCGTCGACAACTAGTGTCCCATGTCGCGCACAAAACTCAGACCATGCAAAGCATCTCGGTGGACATTCTTACGGGCCGTCGCCACCACGTTATCAGCCTTACCGACACTGTGGGACTAACCGATGAAATCCATTTTGAAAACCACATGAGGCGAGCCATGGCCATGGCACTAGACCAATTGACCCATACCTCTATGGTTCTACATCTCATAGATGCCTCGGCTGTAGGACTAGCCCGGCCAGAATCGTTGAGCTCAATGGATGAAGCTATGGCCCGCTACGCCAGCACAATTGCCCCTTACGCAATTTTGGCCAACAAGATGGACCGAGATCTCGCGAAATTTGGCATGGACCGCGTGCGGGAGCGATTTCGTGGCCAAGCCATCATCCCCATTTCGGCCATGACCCGACGAGGATTTCGTGATGTCAAGACGTTTATATTACGCCATTGGCCCTAGAACTGGAAAAGTGATTGATTTGCATCCGTGGGCTCTTGGTGTATGATGGTTCGCGAGCAAAGGAGCGATCCATCCGTTGATTCCATCACATCACAGTATATTAACCGTCGTCCGCCCTTTGTGGCAAGAGATAGAGGACAAGGTGGCCCTCAATGTAGAACGTACAGTGAAGGCCTTTAGCACTTCAGGGTTGTCTGCGTCGGATCTTATGGGAAGCACTGGTTATGGTTATGACGATCGGGGCCGCAACCTATTGGATAGGATTGTCGCCGATATTATGGGAACGCCAGCGGCCCTGGTGCGGTCGCAATGGGTATCCGGTACTCACGCGTTGAATACGGTACTGCAGTCATTAGCGCCGTCTGTGCGCAGGATTTGGATTGCATCAGGACCGGTGTATGACACATTGCATCCGATCATGTTTGATCAAAATCATCCCTTTAGTTTGGTGTCGAGGGGCATTGAGATTGAATACATGAAGTGGAACCGGGAGGGCATGCCAATATGGGACCGGGAGGGCAATCCAGATCTGGTATATATCCAGCGTTCCCGCGGCTATCAGGCTAGACCTTCTTGGGGACGTCGCCAAATCGAACAGATTAGCGGCGAGGCCCACCGCCGTGGCGCCATGGTGGTCGTGGACAACTGTTATGGCGAGTTTGCCGATATTGCTGAGCCCGGTCACTGGGGAGCAGACCTTGTCGTAGGCAGCATGATGAAGAATCCCGGGGCTGGGATTGCGCCGACCGGTGCCTATGTTGCCGGCACCAAAACCTTGATTGAACGTGTGGCTGATCAGTTGTTTGCTCCGGGAATTGGGGGAGAAGTCGGGCCCACCGGCCCTTACCAACGTCTTATGGCACAAGGATGGTTTATGGCGCCCCAAGTGGTTGGCGAGGCGGTTATGGGAGGGATATACGTCAGCGCTTTGTTTGAAGCCACGGGTTTCTCAGTAACTCCTTTGGCTAGGGAAGCGCGCAATGACATTGTGACCGCTATTCAACTGCGGAGCCCACAGGAGATTGAGCAGTTTTGCGCCCAAATTCAATCACATTCTCCGGTAGATGCAAAGGCTGCTCCCACGCCTTGGGATATGCCGGGATACCACGACCCCGTAATCATGGCTGCTGGTGGTTTTGTATCCGGTGCATCCTTAGAACTTTCAGCGGATGCGCCAATGAGAGCGCCCTATTGGGTGTATTTGCAGGGCGGGCTTTCCCGGTGGCACACCATAATAGCGGCACGAGCGGCATTAGAGTCTTTAGTAGGTGCGAATTAAGCCAACCACGCGGCCAATCACGGTGATGGAAGGATCTTCAATCGGAGTATAAAGGGGGTTGGCGGGGAGCAAGCGAATTTTGCCACCGGAACGATCCAAATACTTTACGGTAGCTTCCTCGCCAGTCATCCCGATGACGATTTCTCCATCGTCCACCGAAGAAGTGGATTGTACCGCGACTAAATCGCCCTCGCGGATGCCTGCATCAATCATGGAATCGCCGACCACACGGAGCAAAAAATCTGCTTTGAGGCGAAATAACCCCACTGGGATTTGCCAGGTATCCTCCACTTGTTCGGTAGCCAAGATAGGTTGTCCCGCCGTAATCTTGCCGAGTACCGGGACCGAACTTACTTCTCGGCCCATGCCTTGCAGTGACCAAGCGCGACGTTTCATGGGAGGGTGAGAAATTACACCTTCAGTTTCCAAAGCTTTGAGATAACGGGCCACACTCGCAGTGGATTTCAACCCTACCGCTGCCCCGATTTCGCGGACGGACGGGGGGTATCCATTGCGTCCGAGATATTGTTGGATAAACTCAATAATCCGTTCCCGATGATCATCCGCTGACCTGGCCATGTGAGCCTCCCTTAGGTTTGTCATTTATTGTACCATAATAGCAGAGAGGATGAAGCACATGCGACGATATTTCGGGACTGCGTCGGTTGTGGTCGCACTGGCCGCCGGATCGGTATTATCCAGCCATAACCCTGCGTTGTGGCTTTTGCTCGCGGGATTGGCCTGGATATTCGCCTTTGGATTATGGGGATCCTTATGGCGGCAGCCTGTATGGGCATTGGTTACCACATTGGTATTGGGAACAGCGACACTTTACATGTGGCATCGGACATTGCCAATGACAGCAGGGGTATTAGTGGCAGTGACCGCAGCCATTGCTACTATAAGCTGTTGGTTGGCACGCATTCGGCAACCGGCTGGGTTGCGGTGGTACGACGGAATCTTGGCAGCGGTATTATTTGTCCTCGCGTCCATCGTGGTGTCAATCACGCAAATTGGCACGAAACAACCTCTGGGGCAAAACCTTCCAGTATTGGTAAGTGTCTATCTGTTAACGCCTGCCATCGAAGTCGGAATCATCTACATGGTTTTGCGGCACTCCCATATTCTTCAGGAGTTTCTACAGCGTAATTATCGGGGTGCCTCGATGACGCATGTGGTGACAGGAATAGCCGTGGGTATCGGGTTAACCGCGTTGATGGGGATAGCCGTGTCAGTAGAGCAAAAAGTTGCGCATATCCGGGTACAATCCAACAATCCATTTCTCTACGCTCGCGGATTAAATCCCCATACGGTATTGGCCGCAATTTTGGTCGGGCTGGCGGTGGTTGTGGCTGCTCCAATAACAGAAGAAGCCTTGTTTCGGGGCATATTGTTTGGAGGTTTTTTAACTCGCGTACCATACCCTGTCGCGACTTTAGGGGCTGCCTTTCTGTTTGGTGCAGCACACATGGATTTGACCCTCTTGATCCCGCTGACTCTGGCAGGGTTGGTGCTAAACGCGGTTTATCGACGTAATCAGTCCCTGGTGCCCTCGACTGTAGCGCATGCGACCTTTAATGGCTTGTCGGTCATTCTAGCGGTGTTTGTCCATTAGGGTCTCTAACTTGGGCAGGAAAATCAACCGAGCCCGACGAATATGCCCCACAAGGGGGCCGATATTGTGGAAATCTATGACTCTGAGAAAGAAAACCTGCGTCGCATTCGACGCAATACTTTAGGGGACTTACTACGTCGGGACGCACGACGGGATCCTGCAAAAACCGCTATGATCTTCCGAGATCAGAAGATCTCCTATCGTGAGTGGAATGTGATGGTCAATCAAGTCGCAGAGGGACTGTCTTCGCGTGGTGTGAGATCCGAAATGCACGTAGGGATTGTTGGCAAGAATTCGCTAAATTTCCTGACTTACGCCCTGGCAGTGGCCAAATTAGGCGCCGTGTTAGTGCCGGTCAATCCGGTGCTGACAGCCAAGGAGATGGCATATATATTGCGCCATGCCGATATCGCCGCGGTTGCAGCTGATAGCAGCCTCATTAACCGGGTGGAGGAAGGCATAAGGGAAGCGTCGCTGCGTCCTTTGGTACAAGTGGCCTTGGATATCGACAGCACGCAGGATTTGTGGATTCCCTGGGACCGAGTGGGCAAAGGACATGGTGAAGAGTGGTGGGGACCAGCGGTTGATGACGACGCTGCGCAAATTCTTTATACCAGCGGCACGGAATCGAATCCCAAAGGTGTGTTGTTAACCCACCGAAGTCTTTTAGACCAATTTTTTAGCATTATTGTGGCGGGAGAATTTCGGACGAATGATGTCGTGTTGCATGCCTTGCCGCTATTTCACAGTGCACAGCTTAATGCCTTTTTTGGTCCTTTTTTGGAACTCGGTGCTACCCATGTCCTATTGGAAGGTCCAGAACCGGAGCGTATTATGGAAGCAATAGAGCACCACCAAGTCACGGTGTTTTTCGCCCCGCCCACTGTGTGGATAGCAATATTGCGATCCCCCTCCTTTTCGCCCTCCCGTTTTTCGTCCTTGAAGAAAGCAGTGTATGGAGCATCGGCGATGCCGGTGGAGATTCTACGCGAGTTGGGTCGGTTTCTGCCCCAAACCCGGTTTAGCAATATGTACGGCATGACTGAAATGGGACCATTTGCCACAGCATTGCCGCCGGAAGAACAGTTGACGCGCCCCGGCTCTGTTGGCAAGCCCGGGGTTAATGTCGAAATGACGGTATTGCGTGATGATGGCAGTGAGGCTTCATTCAACGAACCCGGTGAAGTGTGTTTTCGCAGCAGCCATGCGTTGCTAGGGTACTACAAAGATCCGGAAAAGACCCGCGAGGCATTTCGCCATGGATGGTATCATACAGGGGACATTGGGGTGATTGACGCTGAGGGATACCTGTCCATTGTTGACCGCAAGAAAGATATGATTAAAACTGGCGGCGAAAATGTTGCCAGTCGAGAAGTGGAAGAAGTGCTGTATACCCATTCGGCAGTGCAAGAATGTGCGGTTATCGGCGTGCCACATCCGTATTGGGGTGAAGCGGTCATTGCCGTGGTCGTGAAACGTCAAGGCATGGATGTTAGTGAGCCGGAACTGATTGCCCATGTACGGGAAACCCTGACAGGATTCAAAACGCCGAAGCGGGTCGTATTTCAGAACACCTTGCCGAAAAACGCCAGCGGGAAAATCGTCAAGAGGTTAATTGCTCCGGAAATATCTTGGCAGGATGATTAAGAACGATAAGGGAGTCTTAGGGGCGTCTTTAGACGATCCTAAGACTCCCTCCTGGGTTAAACCCGATTGCGGGGGACGCCACGGCATTAATCTGGTACTTGGAACGCTCTGGTGTCCGGCGCGTTGATGAAAACAGCTCAATGGGTTTCTTAATTGCGCTGAGGAACACGGAGCATTGAAGTGTCCTTTATCCGACCGATGCCTGAGAAGAACGAAGTTTTCAGAGGTTCACGGGACCCTGGGAACGAAATTGTCTATCATGCCGAACCAGTTCATGCCCTTTCATTGCAATCCGACGGTCGAGGTAAGGTTTAAGTACCGCGAGCGCCTTCTTCAGTTTTGGTACGGACGTCGTCACCACGACGAAACCAATGCGGACAATCTCATCTGGAAGCCCAACAAGGGGATAAATGGGGAAGGAACTTTTTTGTCGAATGGCGAATAACTGAGGTAGTTAGCGAAAAACATCGCAGAAGAGAGAAAATGCAACAATAATTTTCTGTCTAGGAAGGGATCCTGTTTCAAGAAACTTCACCCACGTGGATTGCTAAAAAATCATCTCTTTAAGGTGGTGAGCCGTGAACAATTCATTAGCAGATTTTTTAAGTCATGGCTAGATCGCAGGGACCGACTAAAGAGTCTCGATGAGGCGAGTACTAAACAAGGTCTGGTTTTGCCCATTCTGCAAATGCTGGGGTGGCAATTGTGGAACATTGATGAGGTCACCCCCGGAATTCATAGCGGGGACGAGGCACATAGATTATGCATTAAGGCCATCAGGAATTGTCAAGGTATTCGTGGACGTCAAAAGGCCTGCCGAAAACCTTGGAATGTATCAAGAACAGCTCCTCACTTTGGCAGTGCAGCAAGGTGTGAAAATGGCAGTTCTCACCAATGGTCAATTATGGCGGTTTTATTTACCACTCAATGAAGGGAGTGGAGAGCAACGACGGTTTTTGAACATCGACATTTGGGAACAAAATCCTTTTGAAACTGCTCAACATTTTACGGCATTCCTCTCACGGACAATGATTGATAACGGACAAGCTTTTCTCAATGCAGATGAAGCATACCAAGGGAATCGCAAGAACCAAGCGATTGCGCAGACAATCCCTCGAGTGTGGAAAAAATTAATCGAAGACCCCGATGAATTACTAATCATACTAATGACCAATGCTGTTGAGCAGTCATGTGGTTTCCGCCCGGATTTTGAGGTTGTTGCCCGATTTTTAAGAACCCAATTACCATCTGCTGTGAATCGTGCTAAAACTCAACTGCCGTCCCATAATGCGGTGTCTACTGCACACCTTCCGGCGGCTACCGGAACCAGTCTAAGAGCTATCACTTTTCACGGTCATGTCATTCCCGTGAATTCGTGGATAGAGTCATTGCGTGTCATATTACAGCGTTTACAGACCGAGTGTCCTGAGGTTATGGAGAAGTGCTTAACCGTTGACGGTCCAAAACGGCCTTATTTTGCTCTCAACGAGAGACAACTCGTAAGGCAGAACGCCTTCGGGGTACGGAGATATTTTTTGAAACGAATCTCAGTGCACGTCAAATTACCTATATTGTCGGTCGGTTATTATCAGTGCTAGGGTATCCGCAGGATACTGTGTCTTATGATATCCTTCGATAACGAGGTAAATACTTTTTTGTATTCACGAAAGAAGGATAGGATTTCGAGAATCGTTGTAAACCAACAAGATACGTGATGGCTAACAACGGTCGACTATGCTTATGTGTAATGAAGCTCATTATAGGCCCACTGGGCTGGGGAGTCCGGACAACAAATGTTGAGAGGTGGTTCGGAACCCAGCCATCCTCCTAGGTTGTCAGGGGCTTTACTGTAGGACGCCTTATTGGTACTCTCAACACATCAGATTTAAAGGTTGGTGATGAGATGTCTCCTTTGGCGATTGCAAAAATTCCTCCAAGGGAGCGATCTGCCTGTTGGCCGATTTAACGGCGGCATGCCGGATTCTCCCTCCGCATTTAAAATTCGGGGGGATTTTTTATGCCATCGACCAAAGATGTGGCGTGGCTGGCAATTGACGATGCGACCGTCACGATCGGTGCGCAATTCCGCGAAGTGGCGTTGGGGCTTTTGATTACTGCGCTAAATCCCATCGCTTCCAGCTACGCCTGGTACTTTCTCGCCGGTTCTATTCCGGGATTAATACTAGCGCGCACTTATGCGTGGACCAGCCGACGCTTCGCTGCCCGCACGGTGATGATGGCGACATATGTGGTTCGTTTCCTCTTGACGTTAGGATTGTGGCGAATCGCGAATTTCTGGGCCGCCTTGGCCTTGCTGGCGGGACTATCTGCCGGAAGCGGCTTTTATTCCGCCTCTCAAGCGCATTATGTGGCCGTGCAGGGAAACTTTGTCGGTACCCGTAGGGTTGTCGTGCGGCTTCGCCAGTCCGAAAGCGCGATACGGTTAATCGGACCATTGATAGCTGGTGCGGTGCTGACTGGGATCGGATATCGGAGCGGATTTCTCTTTTGTGCTGGCGCTTATGGGGTTGCCTTGTTGGCGGCATCACAACTAACTCCACAATCGGGAGCCCGCAATCGGGTACAGTACGAGCGCATTGACTGGCGCCCGGATGGAGCTGCTTTAGCAATGTTGGGCTTGAGTTTTCTTACTTGGCAGGCCAACACGCTAGCCATGGCGTATACCTTTCATGTGTTACACCGCGGTACTTTTGGCTATGGTTTGACCTTATCGATGTGGGGTGGATCAGGGCTTTTCGCCAGTTTTATGCTCTCTCGCATTCGTACGCGGCCGATGCGGTGGATTCCGCTCATGTTTCTGGCTATCAGCATTGTGTGGTTGATCTTGTCGCGCGGCGTGACGTTTCCCGTTTTTGTGATTCTGGCAGGGATCGAAGGGTGTGCCGGGTGGATGGTGCAAGATTTGGCCACCGCATTTATTCTATCCGAAGCGCTGCCGGGTCGCGCAGGCCAGGCTCGAGCACGCCTAGGGGCATTTGACGAAGCGGGATCGATTCTAGGCACTGTGGCGATTTTAGTTGTTCCGGCCACCTGGTTGGTACTCCCCTTGTATGCCGCTTTGGGAGTTGCCGGAATCATGGTTGCGGGCGTCTGGGCCCTGCTTGATCGCCACAAGCAGATGCCTTGCCGTGGATCAAGAGAGGATGTCGGCGTTTAGGCGAATCCTCAGAGGGAAACTATGCCGATTAGAAAATAGGACGAGGGATCAACGTGCCGACATTCTGTCGATGGACCAACCACGCAGTGAGTTATTCAGGATAACGGCTGAGCAAAACGTTTCGCGCCCACAATGGCGCGCAACTCTTGGTGAAATTGGGCGCCCTCGCGACCGTCCGCCGTCCAATAGGCACGGTTTTGGTAGGTCACGCCTTGACATCCCGTTGCATCATAACCCGCGCGCAGGAGAACGTGATGCCCTTTATAAAAGACCATGGTGTAATCGATCCCCATGTCGCCAGGGCAACTGATGGCTCCACTGGGAAAGGGGGTGAGTTGCAGTATGTCATGATACAGCGCAGTGACCTCTCGCGAATTGGCGACAACTAGGGTAAAGTCCAAATTACGGTGTGACTTGTAGGGAGGGCCCATGCCGGAACGGGTAATGATTACCCTAGTAGGGCGGCTTGTTTGCAGCGGGTATAACGTCCCTAAAATGACGTTTCGCGTACTAGGCAAAACGGTTGTCAATGTGGCTGCCAATGCCACGCCAATGATGGTACCGACTAAAGCTCTTGGCAATGCCATAAAGGGTACCTCCAATCAGTAGAACTATCCACACGTATCAGACAATATGTTACAGGTCCTATCTGTCAGAAGGGCCACGAAAGGCCTGGGATTGTCGGATCAACATCGTCGCTATGTTAATGCCTCTAAAGGCGAACTGGTGACGGGCCGCATTAATCTCTGTGTCTTGCTATTGTGGCGGCCGCCAAAGTTCCCCAAAAGAACAACTGCTTAACGCGATAACCGGATCATTCTTTCAATCTTGCACGGGTAAGCATTCAGGGACTAAGAAACGCTGTTGAAAACGGCTAGCACGTTGAAGATCTTCACTACTAGGGCGTATTGGAGCGCCCTAGTAGTGAGATGTCTTGCAAACAGGGATGATTTTGATTTTCACTCATCCCGCATCTTTTGACGAATCGGATGATGATTGATGTTGGCGATAATATTCCGCCCAAATAATCCGATGAACCCCTAAAAACCGTGGCAATCGGTTAATTCCTGGAATCCAGGGAGCCACCATTAAAATAATGAACAGCAGCATTCCAAATCCCAATGCCAGAGCATCTGCTGCACTGGCGTTCGCAATGAACGGAATTTGGTAAATGGCAGTAACAATAGTCATCCACCAAGGGCCAGGATAGGGAGCATCTTCTTCATGAATTATCCCCCATTGATTGCCTTTAAGTTCCAATTTGGTTGCGGCGTCGTGGAGCGGTTTTCCTTGTAAAAATAACAAGGAATTCTGATTGTCAAATTGATAGTCGGCTGGACTACGATCCAATGCTCCAGTCATCAGCCCGCTTTGGCCCAATTTCAAGAGGCCTTGAAGCAACGGGGCAACCGGACCATAGGCGCCTGGTGGTAGCAACACGTGTCCTGATACAACGCGAGCATTGGATAACGCCAGACCCATGGCGGATTCCCACTGGGCTTGTTGGGTGGCAGAGGCACTGTCGAACAGTTTGAGCGGGCCATTCAGAGCAGGGTCCAGATGGGACGCTTCGTGTAGCGGGGTTAAAATAAAGTCTTGCTTTGGAAACACTGGGTGGATGACCCCGACCCATCGCTGCACGAAGTCCTGGACGTAGCCCGTGCCATTGTTGTAGGGCGGGCCATAATTGGCAATTTTTCCGGTTCCATCTAAATCACCGAGTGCCACGGTCATAAATGCGCGGGGATGAGCGGTGGCATACGCGTCAATCTTTAGTGCGGGTCGGACCGGTTCACGAAATACCGCTGACAATACCATAGTCAATATGGCGATGATGGCGGTAGTGGTGAGCAAGTGCTTAACGAAATCGGTTGGTACGTAGCGATAGCGGTGGGTCACATCAGTCCGTGGATGATACATGAGACACCTCCTCAGAGGCAAGTTCATCGGGGGCCGGGTATGGCGGCACTACACCCTTAATGCGTACCCAAGCGAGATGAACAGCAATGATGCTTGCTAAAATTACCGGGAACACCACTACATGCAAACCGTACATTTGACCGGCGTTCAGTGTGTTAAACCAAGCGAAGCCGAGCGCATTCAGCCCATCTTTTGCTTGGACGGCATTCCATTGGGAATAGAAGTCGCCGCGCATTAAATATCCGGTGAAGGCAGTAGGAATGGCCACCAATAGGGCAAGCGTGCCTAATAGCCACGTTCTCTCCCGTCCTCCTCGCCACGCACCGGAGAAAAACACCCTTAGCAGGTGCAACACCATAAAAAAGAAAAAGGATTGTACCGCCCAAAAATGAATGCCGCGCAGATAAAATCCAATGGGGGATATGGTCCACCATTGTGGACCGTTAGCAGCCATGAGTATCCCGGAAATAACCAGCACTACAAAACTGGACGCAGTAAGCGAGCCTAATGTATACATTATTCCCGTCGCATATTCCGGTAATTCAGTAGGCAACCAGGTATCCAACGAGAAAAGCACTGCAGATTTTTGGCGGACATACAGTGTCCAGTTCATACAAAATCCCCCCTACGTCAGAATTCAATGTCGTAGGGTTAGTTTACCGCAGTACCAAGTTCTGGAGCAATGTTTACCAATTCATTGGTACCGTTAGCGTAACTGCTGCAAATTAATGGTGGTGCGGATGCGCTTGAAGGATAAGAGCTCCAACAAAGGTCAATCCTAAAGCCATAATCGCGACCACGTTACCGCCGTTAACTATCCACCAACTCATGGTGCCCACCTCCCTTGTTTTCTTATTTTAACCTTACATCGCACAGCCACTGGCCCCAATGGGCAAAAGATCCCTATGGCTGGGGCCGATTGGCGCAAAAACGATAGCTACAAGAGAGGGTATTGGTCGCGGTTTTCCGTAGGGAATTTCGCTTACTGGGCTGGATTGAAGATGAGTTGCTCCCAGTGAGAAAAGACGAGTGGGGTTCCCATAGGGCGGCTTAAGGATGAGGCATTCTGACTGCGGAGCATATTTTCGTAAAATGTCTGGGGGTTGGCACGACGCAGGAGACTTATCATCGACCCCAAATTTTGAGTGTAGGTGGTGGCGAGAAGTCCTTTCCACATGCGATCACCAATGCGGTTAAGCAGCCAGGGATCAAGCCACCACATCACTAATGTAAGCACCAGGCCCACTGCGAGAACTGCTGCTACCATCGACCAGAATATTGCCCAGAACATAGACATGCCCTCCTTATTGGACAATATGTGTCAAATCACTAATTTTTATGCGAGTTTTGGGGAAATTGGAGGTTTCGAAGTAATTGGGAACGGCTTGCTCTTGAGGACCAACAAATGCGATCTGCTAGGTCAGTCTCTTAGTTAAGGGTCAAATATAGTAAAATTGAGAACAATAACGCTTGATGGATCTGTCAAAGCGGTTATGTCTTGGTGGACATCAGGAGAGAGGAAGGGCAGGAGTCCCATGCACGTTGTTACCGTATCCAAACGCCTATTCAATCCAGTGCGATTGCCCGGGATGGGGCGCAGCATTGAAATCAACGATCTCTCCGACAGTGAAGTGATCCAAATCCACCAGGCATTTACCCAACAAAATCTAGCGGTGGAATTCGAAGAAGAGCCGGGTACGCAATATCCGGTAATCCAATTATGGGCAAACCCTCATGGTGGAGGTCAAGTGACCGTATTTATTTAGGGCTATGCTGGCTGACGGTCTCTATTCTCTAGTTCCGTACTTCTTTTGAGTGCGAAACGATGGAATATCAATTCCGAACAATTTACTGGATTGGGACGAAGTAGGCATGCTAAGCTGGAATCATTTTTGAATCAGGGGGAAGGGGAATGGGAGAAGAAATCGCGTTGATCATTGGCGGCAATCTAGCTATTGGTGCGGTGGCGGTAGGATCTGCGGCTCTCATTGTACGAGGCCTCACCCTACAAGATCAGCGGATCGATAATCCGCCGCGCATTATTCCGTTTCCCAAAGGAATTCGCCGCTGGTTGCGCAAAAGACACTATTCCCAGTCACGGACCACGTCTCGCCAAAAGGTGCAACGGCCACGTCGGCCAGTGTGATTACTTTTCCTTTTGGCCAACAGTTCACGAAATGGGCGCAACCGGGATGAGATAAACCCTTCAGTTGCTGAAGTGCTGCACCACAGAATCGTGGAATCAAAGTACTCTAAACTAAATCCGAATAGGAAGTTGCGGTAAAAACTTGAAGTGGTAAAATAATGCTGCGTGCAATTGTTGTGAAAGGGGGCCCTCAGCATGGAGTTTGCATTAACTCCGGAACAGTTAGAATTACGCGAATGGGCACATGGATTTGCAGAAAAAGAAATTCGACCGGTAGCAGCATATTACGATGAACACGAAGAAATGCCTTGGGACGTCTTGAAGAAGGCAGCCAAGATTGGATTGTTGGCATACGCCATTCCAGAAGCCTACGGTGGCAGCGGCGTATCCAGTTTGCTGACAAGTCTAGTGGTGGCGGAAGAGTTGTTTTGGGGATGCGCAGGGATTGCCACTGCAATGGGAGGCATCGGTCTGGCTTCCATTCCCATTTTAGAGATGGGTTCTGAAGAACAAAAGGTTCAATGGTTGCCGCTCTTTACGGATCCAGACCAACCCCGTATGGGGGCTATGTGTTTGACAGAACCTGAAGCGGGTTCCGATGTTGTCAACATGTCGACTAAAGCGGTAAGAGATGGCGACGAGTATGTGATTAACGGCACCAAGACATTTATTACCAATGGTGGCATCGCCGATGTCTATGTGGTGTTTGCTAAGACGGATCCTGCTGCGGGTTATACTGGGGTTTCAGCTTTTGTTGTTGATGGCAAAACTCCTGGCATCAGTTCCGGGAAAAAATTTAAGAAATTGGGACTTAGGGCGAGCCATACCGCAGAAATGCGGTTTGACAATGTTAGAGTTCCAGTGGCCAATCGACTAGGTCCAGAAAATATGGCGTTTATCGGCGCAATGAAAATGTTGGAACATTCGCGCCCCAGCGTGGCCATTGCCGGGATCGGAGTAGCAAGAGCTGCTTACGAATATGCGCTACAATATTCAAAGGAGCGGGTTCAGTTCGGTAAACCCATTTATCATAATCAAGCCATTTCGTTCACTCTGGCGGACATGCTGACCAAAATTGATGCGGGTCGGTTATTGGCATATCGGGCGGCCTGGCTTGCCGACAATCATCAGTCCTGCAACCTGGAAGGCTCCATGGCCAAGGCCTTTTGTGGGGACATGGCAATGGATGTGGCCACGCAGGCGGTGCAAATATTGGGTGGTAATGGTTATATGCGCGACTACCCAGTGGAAAAATGGTTTCGTGATGCTAAGATTATGTCCATCTACGAAGGTACCTCACAAATTCAAAAACGCGTCATGACGCGGATTATGTGAGATTAGAATTCCACTAAAACCAAAGAGGAGTGTTGACTACCTTGACAACCAACGAAGTATTTGCGGAATTGGGTCAGCGGTTAGCACAAAAGCCCGCAACCGCTCTATCGTCCGCGCAAGGCATCTATCAATTTTCTTTAACTGGTGATGATGCTGCGGAGTACAATATTGCGGTCACTAGTGAAGGTGCCACGGTGCATCAAGGCAAGGCGGACAATGCGGGCGTCACCATCAGTATGACAGCCGACAATTTTAAGGAATTGGCAGCGGGTAGATTAAACCCGATGAGCGCATTTATGGGTGGCAAATTGACTGTGACCGGCGACATGAGCATGGCATTGAAGTTGCAAACCCTCATTAGCTAGGCAGGATTACCAAGGAGGTACTTATGGCAGACGCATATATCGTAGATGGACTGAGGACTCCATTTGGCCGCCGCAATGGAGGGTTGTCCCAAGTACGGCCCGATGACCTGTCGGCTTTGACCTTGCGCCATTTGGTTGAGCGTACCCATGTCGACCCCATGGACATCGAAGATGTCCGCTTGGGTTGCGTCACTCAAGTCGGAGAACAAGGATATAATATTGGCCGCTTGGCACCCCTTATTGCCGGGTTGCCGGTGGAAGTTCCGGGCGTCTCCGTTAACCGCATGTGTGGATCCAGCCTGGAGACGATTAATCAATCGGCACAAGCGATTATGGCCGGAGTGCATGATGTGATGATTGCGGCTGGTGTAGAATCAATGTCCCGGGTACCGATGGGCTCGGATGGCTCAACCTTTAGTGATGGGTTGACCGGTCAATACAACATTGTACCGCAAGGCATTTCCGCGGAAATGATTGCTGAGAAATGGCATTTAAGCCGGGAACAATTGGATACATTTTCTCTACAAAGTCATCAACGGGCATTGAACTCGCAAGCTGCAGGATATTTCTCCCGAGAAATTTTGCCGGTGGAGGCACCTCAAGCGGACGGTTCGACCCGCACCATTAGCCAGGATGAAGGACCCCGTGCGGACACCACCTTGGAAAAAATGGCGACCTTACGCACGGTATTTAAACCGGACGGTGTGGTAACGGCGGCAAATTCCAGCCAAATTACCGATGGCGCATCGGCTTTGCTACTAGCTTCGGAAACAGCCCTGAAAAAATATGACTGGACACCACGGGCAAGGATTCGGGCCATGGCTGTTGTCGGGGTGGACCCAGTCATTATGCTGACTGGCCCGATTCCTGCCACCGCAAAGGTGTTAAGCAAAGCCGGGCTCAAATTTTCCGATATGGACGTTGTTGAAATCAACGAAGCTTTTGCCTCCGTGGTATTAGCGTGGGGGGAAGAGTATCATCCAGACTGGACCCGGGTCAACCCGCATGGCGGTGCGATTGCTTTGGGGCATCCTTTAGGCGCCTCGGGTGGGCGACTTGTGCTGACGGCACTTAATCATTTGGAACAAACCCAAGGTCGATACGGACTGATTACCATGTGTATAGGCTGGGGAATGGCGATTGCTACCATCATCGAACGCCTGTAAACCCGTCGCTCTTGATATGTAAAATAACAAGGACGCCCGAATGGTGGGCGTCCCTGTTATTTGGTGGTGGACGCAGGTTTGGGTGCAGATTCTACGTAGATGTACCA
This sequence comes from Bacillota bacterium, assembly GCA_021797515.1. Taxonomy (GTDB): domain Bacteria; phylum Bacillota; class Sulfobacillia; order Sulfobacillales; family Sulfobacillaceae; genus Sulfobacillus_C. The sequence goes on from JAJZZP010000150.1 coordinate 16,839, forward strand.
CCCGGAATTATATCCGGCTAGGATTTGATTGTCGCCGATGGTTTGCAAAGGTGTGGCGGGAGCGGTGTCAAGGCTAATGGTCGCCGGGGGTTTGATAAATCCCCAGGTGCCGGTGGCCCGTTGCCACTGGTACAAATAGCCTCCGGGAGCACCATAGATCAAATTGCCGCTGGGCGTGGCTGCTAATTGGCCAATGCCAATATTATTTGCCTGTCCCGGTACAGGTAATATCATCCATTGCTGTCGACTATTGGAGTACCGCACTAGTACGGGCTTGGTTAGGTTAACCAAGGCTGAGATGGCGCCGGTGGGCGACATTACCATACTTGCGGGGGCAGCGCCTAACGCAGGGAAATTAGCGACTTCATTCCAATTTTGTCCGTTATTGCGGGTTTCCAGTACCGGTCCTATCCCATCGCCGGATACCGGTACCAAAGCTGCAGCAATCATACTCGGATGTGAGGGATTGATGGCGTAGTCCTCCACCTGCCACCGATTGGTGTTAACCGACAAGAGTGGAGTCCAATGGTTGCCATTGTGGCTAGTCATAATAGTACCATTGATGATTGCCCAATATTGATGGTTCATCGCCACTAAATTTGAGATGGCAACCGACCCTATGGCCCATGATGTCCAATGGCGTCCACGATTAAACGTCAGGTACCCTTGACTTTGTCCCGACGGATTTTCTTCCAGTAGCAACGCTTGATTCGGGTTTGACGGCAGAGCAGAAATGGTGTCCGTCTGGGCAGTGGTGGAGTTTCCCGGGGCAGTAGCCCAGTATGCGGTGGCTTGCCCCGTCATTACCGTCCACGTGTTGTTGTGCGTCATATAAATGTTGGAGCCTGCTGCGGCGAAGCTATTAATCGGGCTGAAGGTGCCGGTAATCCATTCTCCAGCCACCGGAGTTTCTGTTGGATGGGAGGCAATGGTGACCCCGTTGGATGGCGTTGACCCTTCAAAAGTATATACAGGAATACCTTGATCAAAAAGCGTGCCCCCGAGCACGTGGCTGTGGTTGTCAAGTTGCACCGCGAGTGAGTTTGCCGAAACGCCATTGATGGTAAAGTGCCCCGACAAAGACAAGGAGTGCCCTGTGGGTACGGCCATGGGGAAAGTATAGTAAATGGGGGACATGCCGCCGACCGACCAGTTTTTCCCGGCGTTAAGCGACGTCAACACAGCCTGCACCGAAACCGGTATGGAATACGACGCTAGTGCCCGGTTGCCCGTGGAAACCTGTCCCTTGTGCACCGAAGACAGCAGTGGGAATGCTACGAGAAAGAGGCCGGCTGCCGCAGCCGAAGACCAAGTGGCTATCCGCCAACGGCGTTGGCGGATCTTGACAACGCGAGCTGGGTGCCACTCCAAGTTGAATTTTAGATCTAAGTCGTGCTCTAGAGCTCGGTCTACCGCCGCGCCGACCCGGCTTTCAAAATCTTCTGTCACATCAATCCCTCCTTCCATACCGGTTCCAGTTTCGGTTTCAAGTGCTGTCTTGCACGGTACAACCGAGTTTTCACCACTTGTTCGGTAACCCCCAATGACTTCGCTGTGTCTCGCAAGGAGCGGTCCATATAATAAAAAAGTAGGATACATTGACGTTCAGGTATTGATAATTGCATCACTGCTTCTAATACCGCTTCATCGTCCAGCGCCAAATGGCTGTCCTCTACCGTGGCTCCTTGGGTTTCAAGGTACTCGGTCGGATCTTCCGGATGTCTTTTGAAATATCGCATGCGGTCACGGCACAAATTAGTGACGGTATGAAATAAAAGAGCGGGGCTCAATGTGTCCACTCCATGCCGCGAAGCATGCCGCCACAACCGAATAAAGGATTCTTGGGCAACGTCTTCGGAATCCTGGCGGATGTGCAGTGTGACATACGCGTACCGCAATGCCTTGCCCGCATATTGCGTCATAAATTGAGAAAATAATTCCTCGTCACGTGCGTTCGTAACCAGCAACTCCTTTAATAACAAAACCCGCGTTTCCATTCGCTGAGTCTAACGTCGTTCATGAGAGAAAGGTTACTGATCGGCAAAAATTTCTCCTTTACATTATCGCAAATTTTTTGGGGAACTGTAACCTGTTGTCCGTTGCTGGCGTTCTTAGGGTATCATGGTGCTACCAGGAGGCTATAAGGCTATAATGCGGACCAAATTGGGAACAATTGCGCTGACGGCCACGATTTCTATCGTCGCAGTTGGTTGCGGCGCCACTCATTCATCGTCAGCGACCGCTGTAAAAACCGCAACGGCAGTTGCCAAACCAGGCAAACCCATTACCATTGCCGACGGCCATACCTTTCAATTGTCAGTGCCTTCCACCGTGGATGCTAACAAGCCGCTCAGTGTAGCGGACACCGAACTGGGCATTCTGTATTTGTTACCACCCCATTGGATAACGTCACAAACCCAGTGGCAGCTGCGATTGGCGCCCACCACGGGAGCGACTGACATTGCACGTGACAGTGTCTTGGTGGCGACTTGGAATCTTCGCCACGCTACCTTAAGTATTGCCGATGTCACTCAAAATGTTGCACTCGTCATTGCCTCTCCAGCTCCGGGTGTGGGTGCCAAAGCTTCGTTATGGGCGGTTAATCTCGAAAACGGTCAACGCACCAATCTCCATGCCTGGAATCCCGCGCAGTTGTCGGGACCGCCTTTTGTGGCGGGTCGGGGAGTGGTTGCCTGGTGGAATCCGGGGACTGCGACCGCCACTGCAGCGGACCTATTAACAGGCACGCGGCAAAATTTGGTCGGTGTGGCAAGTGCCGAGGATTTGAGCTTTATTAACGGCGCCCTGGCGATTAACGGAACGCCGGTGGCGTTGCCCTTTTTGAAGCCGTTTACACATGTGCTACCTAAGGGATATCAGTGGGCTTATCCCACGGGTGCCTTGAATCCCATCATAGCGGTCCCCGATTCTTGGGTAGTTACGTCGTTTACGGGTCAAAATAGCGTAGGTATTTTGGCCGTAAATCCAGCCCATCCCAGCCAACATGTCAAGGCCAGCCTCGATGCTTGTGTGGCTTGCTTTGCGCCAGCGGAAAACACGGGGGTGACGGGACCGGACAGCCCTCTTTTAGGCGTCCCTGCGGGCACCGCGTTTGTTTGGCTCTCTGATCATGCCGTGGCGTACACTTTACCCGGCACCACAACTGCCACCACTTACAAACTTCAAGTCACCGAACCCAATGGGGGTGTGGTGGATGCCGCGGCGACTTTACCAACCAACTTAAAAAGGGAGGCCACCACAATTTTGAATTCCTTGTGGTGGCCTTAAGGCATTTATTGCCCTAAAACGTAAACGGTAACCGGTTGGATACCGAAATCTGAGACCACGCTGGGACTGGCATCCATATAGATATCGATGCGGTCTCCTTGAATAGCACCGCCGGTATCCATGGCTTGTCCCACAAATCCTCCACTAGGCAAATTGTTATTTTGATATCCTTGTACGTAGACCGTAGATTTTAACGGAATTACCGACGGATCCACGGCAATCATGCCTGGTTCCAACGGTTGCCCAAAAGCGTCCACGGGACCGTAGGGATAATTGTTTTGGAGACTCGGTCCATAAGCGGTGGCTATCATGTGATAGGTCGCAATAACCGGCCGACCGTCGATTACCTGCGGATTGATACTGGAAGCCGTAGCAGAAGGTGCGCCTCCTCCGGGTGTATAGGCTGGCGCCAAACCGAATCCTGATAAAATGTCTTGCCAGGTGATAGGGTCAACCACACCGGTGACTGGCAGGTTTTCTGCGATTTGAAATGCTTTCACGCCCGCTGTGGTTTTAGGCCCAAAGATACCGTCCATGGGTCCAACTTGCGAATATCCCAACACAGCCAGGTCGGCCTGCAAAGTCATTACCCAGTGGCCTTGACTGCCGTAAGACAGTTGTTGCTGCATCGCGGGATGCTCGGCTTCTAAGTGTTGCAATGAGACCGATGAGGTGGTGGCAGCGAACACGTTCGTTTCCAATGCCATTGCAGGGGTGGCGACCATAATGCTCAGCGCTAATCCCCATGTTTTTAGACGCATTAATGTGTCCTCCTCTCGAATAACGCCTCCGAGGTTAGCTGGCGGGTTCGGGCGCGAGAGATACCCTACGAAAAAATGTTTTCGATTCACCCCTCACTGTGGTTTCCCCGGTCTCCGGGAAAAGGAGATTTGGCGCTTAAAGCACATTGCAGGTGAAGTTTACGCGAGTTCCAACCTTTTGTCAGAGATCATGAGCTTGATTAAGCGGGGCTCAGCAGCGATCACAGGCACAATGAGCCATGGCATCTGTACGGTTCACACAATCTTGATGACATACCAATTGTGGCTAGAGACGGAGAAGTTTGACGGACATGACAGTTCATGCAAAAATCGACAAAGTTTGGGTTGCTAGAACAAAAACACGATAAAATAGAAGAGAGCCACGGAGGAGCGGTGTGTTTGGAAGGGAACGCGTTGATTATTCCGGTGCAGTTGCCGGAACCTTTGGAGGAAATTCGTCAACAATACGATCCAGTGGGGTGCACGATTCCGGCACATATCACGGTCAGTTTTCCGTTTGGCGATCGCCCGGAAATATCGAGGGAGTCGTCCCAATTGCTGTCACTAGCCCAGCAATTCGAGCCCTTTACCGTCACCTTTCACCAATTGAGCCAATTTGACCAGGGAGACCAGGCGATTGTCATTTTAAAACTGCGCCGATCACGCTACCTTATGCAGTTGTTCCACCGGGTATGGGCTGAGTTTCCCCAATATCCGCCTTATCAGGGGCAGCATCAGGCTGTGATTCCGCATATTACCATTGCGCGTTTGCCTGCGTCTTCACTTAAAATGTTTGGGTCCGTGAGCCAAGTCGTGCAAAAATATCAGGCGCAGTTGTCGTGGCGGGTGACTCAATTAATGTTAGTTGTCAACCGCGAGGCGATCCATGAACAACCACGTCAGTTTATTTTTCCGTTTGCGGGCATATCAATGCCTTAAACGATGCCGTGCTTCTTAAGGAGAGTCATATGCCATTTATCATAGCGGAACCATCGAACGATCATCGGGAATCATACAGCGAGTATGTGGGGCGGGGAGGATATCGAACCGCTTGGGCTAAAGTGCGTGCTATGGAGGCAACCGCTGTGCGCACCGCGGTGTTGTCGGCAGGACTCCGAGGACGGGGCGGCGCCGGGTTTCCTACCGCGAAAAAATGGGAGCTCGCTACTGCGGTGGAAGCTTCACGTCGCGTCTTAATCATCAACGGAGCCGAAGGAGAGCCCGGTTCATTTAAGGATCGCACTCTTATGACCTTAGCTCCCCACCGGGTCTTGGAGGGTATTCTCATTGCGGCCCATGCGATTCAAGCGACCGATATCCTATTTTATATCAATGATCAGTTTGGTGACAGCATCAGTTCGTTAGAACATGCCTTGCGAGAAGCCGAACAGGATGGGTTACCGGTGAGTATGATAAAGCTACTGCCGGAAACCCATACATATATAGCCGGAGAAGAAACCGCACTCATTAACGCTTTGATGGGACTGCCAGCCCAGCCCTGGCATAAACCGCCTTATCCCACCACTCAGGGTTACCAAGGCCATCCTACAATTGTCAACAATGCGGAAACCGTGGCTGTGTTGCCGATAATCTTCGAAAAGGGGGTCACATGGTTTGTCCGCAATCAACCCATGCTGTTTTCCGTGAGCGGGGATGTGAAGCGCCCCGGCGTCTACGAAATGCCATTGGGAACCCCTCTCCGTCAGTTATTAGATATAACGGGGGGACCTTCACAAAATAGCATTCAAGCCGTGTTGCCGGGAGGATTCTCCATGCCATGGCTCAAACCGGAGCAATTTGACACCCCGCTCGATTACGAATCCTTGCGGCTCTTGGGCACTGGACTAGGCGGATCCATTATTGTCATTGGGGACGAACGATCGTTGTATGATCAAACTCGTCAAATTGCTAATTTTTTTGCTCAAGAGACGTGTGGCAAGTGCCCTCTGTGCGTGCGGGGGACGCGAACCTTGGCACAACAAATGGCAGAGTTAGCCAACACTTTCAATCCGGAAGCGGTGGGGACATTGGTGCAATCTGCTAAAAAATTTCGCCATAAAGGGATCTGTTCCTTTCTTGATACGGCTGCCCACATGGTGGAGGAGTATGCGGTTGCTCTCAACACACGGACTGTGTTGTAAGGGGGGACGATTTAAACATCGGTTCACAATTGACGGTGACGCCAGTCCATGGGTCCGCCGTCACCAGAATCCGTTATGGAATTACGCGATCCGGGTTCGAGTCAACCCCAATGGAGATGAGCTCATCGGTTAACATTTCATGGCTCCTAACGATTGCGACAAGCATTGGGTCGCATTGAATTCGGTAAATTGACCGTGGCGGACCGTTCATCCCCAGACAGCGGACCTATCCTCAAGACCCGGAACCATCCCCGACGGACTCCCTTGCGGTCCCCAACGAGGACCATCGACGGGGGGGCATGGTGCGGGGACTGGTGAAGCGCAGCAGGCCAACCCTCGGAAAATCCGGCGATTTTCCGAGGGGATCTTTTCGTGATCGCAGACGGCGTGGCAAGCTTCGCTAGAGGCAGCGACGCCTGGTGATGGCATATTGGTTGGTTTTGCGCTGCTGAGCCTTCCGACCGGGAATCACGGGCACAATATAGCGGACAAGAATGGCGATTAATCGCCGATAACGGATGACCAACAAATCTGGGCGGCGGCGGTTGACCGGACAACGCTAATCGAGAGGCTTGGGCCTGCATCGATTACACCATGAGAGGGCATCCATGACGAAGTCTGGGAAGCCCTGCAACCGTTGTCCGCGGAGGCAGGATGCCGAGGCTGCGGCTAAAGAACGCGCGAAAGTTTCGTATCACGCGACGCGCTCCGATTACCCGTGTATCGGTCACAGGGCTTTCCCATTGGTTCCGGGATTATCGAAAACGTGTGCAAGACCGTGCTGAAACAACGCGAGAAAGGAGGCGGCATGCGCTGAAACAGGTATTCCGCACCTAAATTTTGGCATATTTATATTAATAATAGTCGCAATGTTCACGCAAAGGATTTTTCGATTTTGTGTTGAATATTTCCCTTATGAAACTTGTCGAGTTGCCCGGTCGGGTCGTGGGCGCCGCCCCTGTGATTCGGGGGATGGCGGATGCCATTGGATTTGTCGATTTGTTGAATACGCTGTTACCGTGGGATGCCCAGCAATGTCGGACCTCGCCGGGGGAACGTATTTTGGCGATGGTCCTCGATATCCTGACCGGCAAGTCACCCTTGTATCGCGTCCAAGACAGCCTGGCCGAAACGGATGTGCCGTTGTTGTTGGGCCGCGACCGGACGGCCGCGGATTTCACGGATGATGCCCTGGGCCGTGCGTTGGATAAACTGTCCCGCGCGGGGCCGGCCGCCGTCTTTACGGCGGTGGCCGCGCAAGCCTATGCGC
>JAJZZP010000180.1 GCA_021797515.1 Bacillota bacterium
GGCTTGGCGATAGCGCGTCTTGCGATGGCGTCGTCCGCGACGGAGGGCACGCCGTTTATCCAGCCGGGCTTTGATGTCGGTTTTGTGCACGATCTCGCCCCAAAAAATGACCTTGGGGCCTTTGGCTCCTTCCAAAATGATGGCCATGCCCGTGGTCTTGCTGCTCGGATCGAATTTGGCTCGCAACGGGTGAAAGTCCGACTCCGCAGCGAGCCGATCCTTCAAGCGAATCGTGAACGGAGCCATCTTGTGAATGACGGCTCGATCGTGTTCTAATAATTTCCGCGCCCGTTTCTCCGTGCACGGCATTAAGGGTTTTTTATGTTTGTCTAGGACAAAGACCATGGTGCTTCCTCCTTGCAACCTCTCTTACGAGGGCTGGTGACGTTTTCGTGTAGAAAATCTCTCCTCGCCCATGTTCCGAGGGGTCGCATCATCCCTCCGCACCGCTTGCACTACCCTCAGCTTGCTTTTAACGGAGGGCCAGAGCGCCTGAGACTGGAGAAGCATCTCAAGGTCTGCACCAAAGGAACGGAGCCCCGCTTGGCGGGACTAAGGCTGGTCATAGCGCCTTTTCGGGCTTTCTGCCTCAAGCAAGGGCTTTTGCAAGCCCCCGCCTTTAGGCGTGGGGTCTATGACGTAAAACGGTGCATGGAAGTCTGATAGATGTTTATAGCCCAAACGCCTCTAACTCCGGTATACCATTGGGGCGCGGCCCCAGTTCCCAATGAAAGAGTCGATTCTCCTGAGTGATGGGCACATCATTAATCGATGCGAGACGACGCACCATCAATGCGGATTCATTGAACTCCCCATTCTCATTGCCATACGAGCGAAACCAGTGATCCGAATCATCGTGCCACTCGTGGGCAAACCGCACAGCGATTCGATTGTTGTGGAACGCCCATAGACCCTTAATCAAGCGATAGTCCAATTCCCTATGCCATTTTCTCTTTAGGAACCCAATAAATTCCGACCGATTCCGCCACTGGCTGTCGAGGCTGTAAGCCAAGGCAACGCGTTCCGGGTCACGGGTATTCCATGAGTCCTCAGCCATCCGGACTTTTTGTCGGGCCATGGATTCGTCAAATGGGGGAAATGGCGGGCGAGATTCTGGCTGCATGAACATGACTCCTCTCACTGTAAAGCGATATGACCTTCAGCAAAGGGCATGTGGATTTTCGTCCCTGACCACAAACTAACCCGGTGCTGTCAAATATCATTCAGACACCGTCAATTCGTCGACCTCGTCGGCTCGGTGGTAATCTGGTTGGGCGAGCGCCGTAAGAATATCCATGCCAAGGATTACGGCACTGAGGATGATCCCGAACTGCACCCCTCTGCCACCATCCGACAACCATCCGGCGAGGAAGGGACCGACACTTTGACCCACTCCAAACACCACGGTGAGCGCTCCCAGCGCGGCAGTCCATTGCTGCATCGGGAGGCTGCGTCGCGCTACCGTCGTGACGCTGGTGACCACCGCTAAAAACGCCGATCCGAACAATATCGCCGATCCGAAGACTGCAAGGGGGGATGTCGACCATAGCGGCAGCAACACGCCACTGAGGACCAACCCCAGGAGCACCGCGACGCCTCGTCCACCCGAGGCTTGACCCAAGAGACGCCCCCATAGAAAAGCCGCTACCATTGCGGCGCTTCCAAGAACTGTCCAAAACCCGATGATTTCCTGGGGGTGTACCCCATGACGCTGAAGAAAGACCACGATAAACGTCATGTAGACGATATACCCCGTGCCATACAATCCATAGGTTATCAGCACGGCACGTAAACGGCGCAACGTGGGGGGTGTCCGGGATCCGTTGCTGCCGGAAGGCGAACCGGGGACGACATGGCGCATCGCGGGAACGACCCCCGTCAGGGTCAACAGACCGAGAACTCCCAGGGTTACCCAAGCCACACGCCAGCCCACGGTCTGCGGGAACGATGCCAGGAGGAAAGGAACGGTCCACGCCGACAACACAATGCCGAGACCTGCTCCACCAAAATAAATACCTAGCAGGAATGCCGCGCGATGCACAGATTCTCGAGCAGTAGACTGCGCCACGAGCCCACCACCCACCACAAACGCTACGCCGCAGGCAGCCCCACTGGCAAAGCGCCACCATGCGAGGAGAAGGCTGTTGCCGGTAAAGCCGTCTGCCAACAACGCGAGAGACGTGCCGAACACGCTCACCATAAAAGTGCGCCCAAGTCCCCCCCGGCGCGCCAATGGTGCGGCGACTAGCGCTCCCAGGAGGTATCCTAGAGCGTTAGCAGTATTCATCGCCCCGGCCATCGTCAGCGACCATCCGAGGGCATGGCTCATGGCGGGTAGGATCAACGCATATGCAAAGCGGGCAAATCCCAATGCGACAACGGGGCCGGCAGCCAATGCGAAAGGGACCCATATCGGAACAGAACCGCGGTCTAAGTTTCCAGCCTGTTTCATCCCTCAGGGTCCCTCCAATTGCCCGCACGCAATCCGGGGGAATGTGATGACAAAGGCGAGGAAGGGCTTTGGAATTCTTGCAACAACAGGCGTGCCACCCGCCGGGCCGAGGCGACGGTCCTCGCATTGCCGGTTACCAGGACACGGGCACTCACGCCATCCATGAGGAGCAATAATTCGTCCGCCAGACGCATCGGATCCGCCGCCCCCGCATCCCGAGCGAGACCGGCCAATAACGATTGCCACCACTGTTTATGTTGGCGGATCACTTGCCGGGCGGGTTCGTCCTGGGGGCCGACCAACTCAGCCGCCGCGTTAAGAAACGCGCATCCCCGGATTCCTTGTTGGCTAGACCAGCCTTCGAGCCAATCAAATACGGCCAAGAGACGTTGCTCAGGGGCCTGTTCCTGGCGTTGGTTAACTATGCGCAGACTCCACCAACACGCGACGGACATGGACATTCCCGGTTTTCGTAATGTGTCCACGGGACTGGGTCTTGCCGCTAGACGCTTCCATCGGCACCAGGCCCGTGAAGGCCATCAGCTGGCGGGGATGGGAGAACTGGCTAAAGTCTCCACATTCGGCCACTAACGTGGCCGCAGTTACCCAGTCGACCCCCCGTAACGCTTGGAGTGCGACCATGAGTGGTTGCAAGGGATGCGTGATCATCGCCGTCTGAATCGCCTGATCCCACCGCGTGATCCGGGTGTCCAGTTCATCGAGTTGTGCTAGGACCTCGTCCCACACGGCCTGCCGCGGGGCGGGAGTCGGCTTCAGGGTGTGAATCCATTGGCGATAGCGGGGGCGCCAGGCCAACATTTTGTCGGGGCGATGGATGTCCCAGCGGAGTAATGCGCTCTTGATGCGGAGCCGGAGACGACGGCGGTCCTCGACCGTTGTTTCCCGGGCCCGGACTAAATCGCGAAACGCTTCTTCTTCCTCCGAGGGGAGATGTACGGGGGTCAAACTACCGGTGGGATTGTCTTCCGCCAGTTTGCGTGAATCGCGCCGATCCGTTTTCACGTGGTCGGTGGCTCAATGGGGAATCAAACCTGGTGCAATGACCTCACAGGCGACGCCCAAATGGTGCAGGTGACGGGCTAAGCCAAGGCCAGTCGGGCCGGCTTCATAGCAAATCAGAAGGGTTGCCGCATCCGCCTGGCGGCGCACCCATTGGGTCACGCTATCCAGTCGATACGGAATCGTGCCCAAGTCGCGGGCGCGTTCGCGCCCGGGGAGTGCTTCCGCAAATGACAATGGTTTCGGCCGAGACGTCGAAGCCGAGATAACGGGTATACTGTTTCATGAGACGCCAGTCCTTTCTTGGATAACTATCCCATTATCCGTAGTGTACCCACGGATACCGGGATTAGGCTGGTGTCATCATTCTATCTACAGAAACCCCTGGTATGGGCCATCGCCAGGCTATGCCCCATGGCCGCACTGCCCAACAAAGGCTGCCATCCATTCAAAGGCTTTAGCATGGACCGCTAGGGGAGGAATATCGACGCGACACCAGTCCCGAATGCGATCCGCAGTGCCTAAATAAATCGTCTCGGTTTTGACGCGACTAGTACACGACCCAGACCGATTCCCATGAGACGTGCCCCAAAATACCAATCCGCCCGGGATGGTATTCAACATACCATCGGAATTAGTCTAACAGCCCCCGCGTAAGAACGATCAAAGTGCGTGGGAAAAGGGCACAGGCTGCCGTATTGCACGGTCAGCAAAAAAAGGCTCTTTCTCAAAATTACGCTGTGAGGTTTTCTGCCAGGAGCACAGTGTAGGCATTAAGTAACTCCATCCCGGCACGTCCGTCTCCCGCGATGTGCAGCTATCACTGAATTCGAGAATGAGCCTAAAACTCTTAATTTTACGATCCTCTTTTCTGTTTGTCCATAGGATTGGCACATTAAAATTTTATGGTTCCTTAGTACTTGACCAACAATAGACGATTCATGGAGAGGTATCTATAATGTGAAAACTAGGAGCTTTCTAAAACTTTTGAATGCGAGGGGGACACCCGCATTGGAAATGCCCAAGGCGGCCATGGGGGGTCCTCAGCGACCGTCGATGCAGAAAAAACAATCCCTTAAGGGAGGCAAGGCGGATGTTTTCTGGAAATGTGGTATCAAACCGAGATCCATTGAATGTGGTCAATCGGCTAGAGCGGTTGCCGATGACGTCCTATCAAAATCGATTGTTTGGCGTTGTCGCCACGGCGTGGTTGGCCGATCAAATTAATGTTGCGTTGCTTGCGTTCCTAATTGTTCCGGTAACTCTCTATTTTCATCTTTCAGTGGTCCAAATTGGAATTTTGGCGGCCATGACCTATTTAGGGCAGGGAATTGGTAATGTGATTGCCAGTTATGCTGCTGACAAGTGGGGCCGACGCGGAGTTTTTCAAGTTATTATTGTTGTGTGGGGTATCGGAAGTTTCCTGGCAGCCGTCTCATGGAATCCCATTTCTTTAATGGTTTTTCGTTGTTTGATTGGAATTGGGGTAGGAGGAGAGGCGCCTATAGCGCAGGCTATTTTGTCCGAGTTTATTCCTGCAAAAAAACGCGGCCAATATATCGCATGGATGGAAGGTTTTTGGACCATTGGATACATTTTGTCTGGCGTTGTGACCTTGCTCGTACTACCCCTATTATCTAGAAACGGATGGCGTCTCGTGTTTGTAGCCGTTGGACTGTTTGCGATTGTGGTCTTTTTAGCGCGGCGCAACATTCCCGAATCGCCACGATGGCTGATGGACAATGGACAAATTGATAAAGCGGAAGAAGTGTTGCGGGGTATTGAAAAGAAAGTGGAACAGCGGTGGGGACGAGCACTTCCAGCGGCAAGCGACACGGTGATCACAGAGCAGCATTTGCACACCAATCCTATTCACACTCTTTGGAACAGGCGCTACCTCAAACGCACCTTGATGGCGGCGGGCCTGTGGTTTTTTGCTCTATTGGGGTATTTTGGATTAACATCGTGGCTAACCACCTTATTACACGCACACGGCTACAGCGTGGTCTCATCCATTGGGTTTGTCACCCTCATCTCGTTGGGGGGGATTCCCGGATTTATAGTGGCGGCGTGGTTGCTTGAACGACTTGGACGGAAACCTACGATGGCAATTTTCTTGCTATTGAGTGCGACCACTGCGTATTTTTATGGCCATCCAACCACAGGTTTGCTGTTTATTGAGGGGTTTTTGATGCAATTCTTCTTCTTCGGCATGTGGTGCGTCCTCTATGCTTATACACCAGAGCTTTATCCAACTCGCGCAAGATCGTCAGGCGCAGGGTGGGCATCGGCTTTCGGGCGCGTAGGAGCGATCCTCGGGCCCGTTATTGTAGCCTTTATGCTGAAATCGACGTCGGGTGGAGAAGGCGCGGTCTTTACGTTAGGCGCTGTAAGTTTCGTGATAGCAACCTTGCTGGTACTGGTATTAGGTCCTGAAACTAAGGGCAAGATTTTGGAACAAATCGCAGACTGAGAAACAGATCACCGCAAATGGACGTTAGACACAGTGGTTTTACGCACGTTATTTATCTAAAGCTTCCTGACGCTGCCGCGCGGGGGAAGCTTTAGATTTATTTGCGATTCGTTGGGAGCATGGTGACCAGGAACTGCGACTTATGGGGAATGCTATGGGAAACTACGCCACATGATTGGGGCGCGATCGTCCTTACCCGGGACGCTTGAGTATTGGCCGCGGATATACGCCACGGTAATAAAAATCCCCCCGGATCAGGCGGGTGTCAGCCGTTCGGATTCCTAATTGGGCCGCAAAAAAGGAGTGGCAGGAAAGGGGGCGGGTTTTGCGGTCTCCCTGGGTAAAACAAGCGGTGTTTTTCAACGTCGCAACGGACTCAAGGGCAGTGACCTAGGAGCAATGAAGTTGTAACCTACGAGCCCGTCTCCATTGGGCTTGACTCGTACCCAGATTGTGTAGATTACTTCCACAGCGGAATCTGGTGTTTCGGCCGCTAGACATCGGTGCTACCTCCTTGTGATCGGCGTTCTTCCCGGTTTCATCCGGCTGCTCATCCAGACCTACATGGAGTGTGGGACCGGTATTGGTACGCGTGTGTCCAAACAATTTCACGATCAAGGCGCGGTTGGTGATAGGACTTACCGCAAGGCATCTGAGGACTTTGTACTTCGGAGCTATTGCGTTCTGTTTTACTGCAAAATACCTAAATTGACGACTAACATGGGTCCGATCCCCCTGATACTACGGGAAAATTGGCATTCTTGTCACTCCGTTCGTCAGTTTCCTCCCCGCAACGTAACAAAATACCATGGGACCGTCCGGTGATACATATGTTTCGTTGTTACCGGTTTAGCGTTCCTTCGCGGTTCAAGCAAAGTCCGACAAAAACGGCAATATACCATAGCGGGTTCACGCCAAGGTATTCAGACCAAAAACTGGGAAATGATGGGGGAAATTTGAGTGCCTCTTAGTCTATTGGTTAGAGCGTAGTCATTGGCTCGCGATGGGGAAAACGAACCGAACTTTGGACCGGCACGACAACAGTGGAAACAAAACTTTGTGGATTCTGACCATATCAATGTTCTGCAGGGGTTAGTTACTGTAAATATAGGCGACGGGGGGGGCACCCATCGACCAGTGGAAACATCATTTATGTTGAAAGCGAGGGTAAACCTGTGTCGGATGAGAAGCCAAAACGAAAAAAGGTTACCATTCCCAAACTTTACGAAAAGAAGCAGCGCGGTGAGCCAATTGTCATGTGCGGGATTAATGATTACCCGCATGCGCGTGCCTCGGATCTTGTCGGAGGTCTCGATATTGCTTCGGTAGGGGATAGCGGCGCTATGGTGAACTTTGGCCGTGACACTACCTTGGATGTACCGTTTGAAGAAGAATTGGTTATGGTGCAAGCCGTCCGTCGTGGAACGCAGTACGCCATGGTTTTGGCGGACATGCCCTACATGACGTATCAGGTGTCCAAAGAAGAGGCAATCCGCAATGCGGGCCGTTATGTCTCTGAAGGTGGCGCCGAAGTGATGAAATGCGAAGGTGATAAATATACCGCAGAGAATATTGGGGCCATCGTGCGTGCGGGAGTTCCCGTCATGGGTCATATTGGCATGACCCCTATGTCTGCAGCCAAGTTTGGAGGATTTAAGCCCCAAGGCATGACCGCACAACGCGCTGCCCAGTTGATCGATGATGCCAAGGCGATGGAAGATGCGGGATGTTTTGCTATTTTGTTGGAATGGTGTGCCGCAGAAGTGGGCGCGTACCTCTCAAAAAATCTAGCGGTTCCCGTCATTAGTCTTGGAGCGGGACCTTACTGCGACGGCGTGCATGTTATCGGCGGGGATTTATTTTGGCTTTATGATAAGTTCGTGCCGCAGCACTCAAAGGTCTACGTGAACATCCGGGAGATCTTCCAACAGGTCTATCGAGACTATATTGCCGACGTCACCAATCGGACATATCCTGAGCCGGCGCATTGGATTACGATGCCCGACAGCGAACGTTTGATTTTCGAGAAAATGCTGCACACGGAACTTGATATGGCTTAAATGCGAACCTTTCTTGACGAAAGGAGGCTGTCGCCGTGGTGGGTGAGATCTGTGGCGGGTGTGGTTTGGCCTGCGAGAATTCCGATGAATGTGCCACGTCCTTGAGGTGGAGGCAGCAAACCATCTCCTCTGACAGGGATTTCATGATAAGCCCGCAAGTGGCCCGTCAACTGCTTTCTCAAGCCACTTGCGCTGCTATTGTGATAGGCTCCGGTGTCCCTGCCGGTGAAGTATTGACATGGATGGAAGTGGCCAATCGATATCACACGCTGTGGGTATGGGACCAGGATACTCGCGTTGAACAAGCATGGGCTCTAGAGGGTGGCAAGCACGCTCACTTTGATTGGGTCGTCCAATGTGCAGACAAGCTATTGGTTTGGGCGGTGGATGTGGATCGATATCCTCCTTGGGACTTACGGTTTAATACCAATCAGAAACAGATTCTTAAACCGCCCGCTGTTCGCGGCGATCTCTCTTGGCGTTGGATTATGGCTCAATGGGCACCCGGTAATGTCCGTTATTGGGAACGGACTGCCATTTTACTAGACCCGTACGCCGTAGACGAAACAACGCTGTTCCTGTTACACCGGTGGTCAAACAGGGACAGCGGTCCCTATTTGGCATTGGTCACTACGGATCCGCATAGACTGGGGGCCCGGCGGTTGGCGGTAGAATTAGTGGGCACCGTTTTGCCCGGATGGTCCGCGGTGGACGAAGGGCGCATCCAATATGGACTCACCACTAGCCATCTTTCCGCATGGGGTTGCGACGTTGTCATTTGGGTGCAAGGAGATGAGACGGCCGCCCTGCCCTCTAACTTAGGTGCTACCGTAATTGTTGTGGGGCCTGCACCGCTGCCCGACCATCCCTGGATTCCCCTGCATTGGGCACGGGATAGGGGCGGGTGGTCTTTGGCGGATGATGGGGTGGTGGTGCAATGGCGGTCAAAAGAAGAACTGGAAACTGTTGCGCATGACTGGTTTTTGGCATAAGGGGTGAGGAGATTGACGGGCACTTCCAAAGTATCGCTGACGGAGTATATTATTGATCCCCAAAACCAGAGGGAGGGATGGCATACTCTGACGATCGGGGACAGCGGAAGAATTGTTCACTGTCGGCCCACAGAGTCAGTGGGTGTCCCGAATTATTGCGTCGTGCCCGCGGGTGTGGATATGCACTCGCACGTGGTCAGCGAGGGCATTCATGCAGCGCGGGTTGTCAGCGGGGATGGCTTGGTTCCGGCGCTGCGCGATCTCCCCGCACTCTATCATAGGATTGGTTATACTACAGTGGTCGATGCGGCCGTGTCACCCGAAGAGGTGGGACTGGTGCGGCAGTGGATTGCAGCCCTGCCGACCCTGAATGTGGGATTTTTGGTGGTGGCAGGTGACCATCCCACCGTCACAGAGCCTATTCGGAGACGATCCGTTGCCGGCGTACGCGATGCCCTTCGGGAATTGCTCGCAGCCAGCGGTGCGTGGGGAATCAAAGTAGTTAATCCTAGTGCGGCCGGACGCACACCCTTGGCTAATTTGCATGATCCGGGACCTTTGGGTGTGTCCCCTGCGGAACATATCCGCCTATTGGCTGAAGCCATCGACCAAATGAATATTGCCCATCCCATGCATATTCACGGCCTAGACCTGGGGATTCCTGGCAATATTGCTACCACTATGGCGATGTTGCAGGCAATCGAAGGCATTCCCGTTCATCTGGCCCATGCTCAGTTCCATGTCTATCGCGAAGTAGACGGACGAATACGGTCGGGCGCTGAAGAGCTTGCAGACTGGGTAAATACCCATCCTGAAGTGAGTTTAGATTTGGGCCAGGTAATCTTTGGCCCTACGGTCACGGTCTCCGCGGACCTGTATCTCCAGGCTCGGTTAAGAGCAACCCATGGTGGGCGATGGGGCGTTTGGCGGGGGAGTTCTGGGGGTATTGCGGCAGTCCCGTATCGGTATCGCAGAGCGAACCTAACCAACGCCATTCAATGGGCGGTAGGTTTGGAACTCGCGCTTTTAGTCAGCAACCCTTGGCAGGTCTTTATTTCTGTAGATCATCCCAATGGAGGCTCATTTCGTTCTTATCCAGCCATAATCCAATGGCTTACGTCCGCAGAATCCCGCCTGGCTGTCGTGGAACAATTGCCCAAAAAGGTCCAACAAATTTTGGATTTGCCTCACATGACCCGAGAGTATACAGACCGCGAGATTGTGGTGTCTTCCAGCGCCGGGCCTGCGCGCCGCTTGGGTTTAGTGTCCAATGGACATCTCGGTGAGGCGGCGGAAGCCGATGCGGCAGCTTATGCTCTGTACAACGGCCATGTGGACTGGTCCCAACCCCAATGGGTTATCAAAAATGGCCAACGGGTATGGACGGCAAACGAACCATAGGCGATCGCAAGAGGGTACGGGAAGATTATCGGGAGGGTTTAACCATGGTCGAAACATTTGTAGAAGACACGTATTGCGAGGCATTTCCGGCGTGGGTCAGCCGCATCGTAATTAGTGCCGAGACCATAGAATGGGCCCGTCATGCGGCCACCAGCGCCGTTGGGTTTGCAACCTCCGTGATTGGCTGTGGCATCGAAGCGGGAATTGAAAAGGCTCCGGTGACAGCGCCGGATGAAAGACCGGCCGTCGCCGTCATCTTTGCTGGGATGAAAAAAGATTCCGTGGCTAAGGCCGTTGCCACACGGGT
The DNA here is from genome assembly GCA_021797515.1 of Bacillota bacterium. Classification (GTDB taxonomy): domain Bacteria; phylum Bacillota; class Sulfobacillia; order Sulfobacillales; family Sulfobacillaceae; genus Sulfobacillus_C. The sequence continues at coordinate 10,706 of JAJZZP010000180.1, forward strand.
GGGACAATGTGTATTAACCTGTGCTACAACGAGTGCCTACGACGGCCATCGCGACCGGACTGATGGCATCACTTTCGCTTTGGGAAAATCCTTGCGGTATTTTGGGGACGGTTATCAAATGTCCAAAGTTATCGCAGGGCGTCGAATATGGCGGATTCCTGTAATGGATGGGGAGTTTGTCGTAGATGACATGATGACCGTCAGCCCGGGTGTCGCGGGCGGCAACCTTATCCTGATAGGCCCCCGCGGCCTCTTATTGTCAGAAGTGCCCGCCATTCAAGAGGAAATGCAAGGGTCGGGGGTGATTCTGCCGTTCCCCGGGGGGGTGGTAAGATCGGGATCTAAAGTGGGGTCAAAATATCGCTTCATGTCTGCATCGACAAATCATGCGTATGTTCCGGGACTCAGAAGCTTGTCGGATAACGTCTTGCCTCAGTCCTACATTGCTTATGAAATCGTGGTCGATGGGGTCAGTGATGAGGCGGTTCGCGCCAGTTTGATCCGGGGTCTGCATAGAGCCCGTCAAAGAATTCCCATTGTCAGTGCCGGCAATTATGGCGGACGTCTGGGACCCTATCAGTATCGACTTCATGACTTGGTTCAGGAGGATCCGGCATGAATAGCTGCCGCGTGCTAGCCGTACATGCATCAAACCGCATCGTCTGGCCTTCTTGGCTTAATCGCGATTACATGCGCACGTCCTGCTTAGAGCTCTTAAAGAGGCCGCTTCTTTTCCCCCACGGGGCCGAGTTGGGAGACGTTGCTACGCTGAAGGAATGCCCAAGCGAAGGACATGATGACCCCGTGCTGTTTGTCGAAGGAAACACCATGAGTTGGCATGGGCTCGGCAAGGGCTGGAGGGAGGGAACCCTTAAAGTTTGCGGCCATGCAGGAGATGAGGTTGGGAGTTTGATGTTAGGCGGTTCGATCGACATTGAGGGGTCGGTGCAAAGCGGGGCCGGATCTGGAATGTCGGGAGGCACTCTTACGGTTCGCGGCAGTGCCGGAGATTTTTTGGGGGGGCCTTGGGGAAACAGACCGTGGCAAGGGGGCACCATTGTAGCCCGAGAGGCGGGAAGCCATGCGGGATTTGCGATGGCCCGGGGCATTCTCATCGTGGACCGCGCGGGGGACAGCCTGGGATCTCTGATGCGGGCGGGAACCATTGTGGTTAAGGAGTTTCAGGCGGTGGGACGGGGAATACGGCGAGGGTCCATTGTCACCTTTGATCCCATGCGGCCTCCCGATTACTTTCAACTCAGCGGAGTTTTGGTGTCTAGCTATATGGATTTGCTCCGCGTAGCTCTGAGGCAGAACGAAAGAGATTGGCTGGACCGCATAAAGGTCACCCAACGTTTCATGGGAGATCAGGATGATCTCGCAAAGGGGGAGTTTTTGTTATGCCAATAAAGAAGCGCGTTGCATTGCATGGAGCCAACATTAGGGCGAGGGAATCCATCGTGCGAATTGCCAACCAACCCAATGTGGTGGTGCGGGCAAGTCCCGGACTACTCGTGGAGGCGGGACACGGAAGCATGGAGGTGGGTCGTCTCGTTGCCCTGGCAACCATGGGAGGAATGGCGCGACTGACTGTCGGATTTGAATCGTGGCAGGATACGCCGGTCCCGATGATTACGGTGGAAACGGGCACCCCTCTCGAAGCCTGTTTTGGATGCCAATATGCTGGATTTAATGTGAAATGGCATGAAAAAAATGCCATGGGATCCGGCCCCGGACGACTGAAAGTGGGCGACGAAGAGGTCTTGCGCCGTTATCACCTTTCCGATGGAGAACGGGGCGCCGCGTTTTTCTTGGAGACTGCGCATCGACTCGATGATGCTTTGGTTGAAAAGTTATCTCACCTCACTCATTGCAGTGGAGCCGATTTGACTATTGTATCAGCACCCACGGCCTGCCTCGTGGGTTCCGTTCAGGTCGCTGCCCGAGTTGTTGAAACTACCCTTCATCAATGGGAATTACGCGGGGGGGACGTCGCCCTTATCCGAGCCGCGATGGGCACTTGCCCTATTGCGCCGCCAGCACAGGATGACCTCACGGCAATGGGGTGGACCAACGATGCGATTTTATATGGCGGTCAGGCGTGGTTATGGGTGGACGAGAATGATGCCGTCTTGGAACACTTGGTGGCATCGTCGGTATCATCGGCCTCAAACTCCTGGGGCACGCCCTTTACGCACCTGATTACGAGCGGCAAAGGTTTTTATGACTTGGATCCCGGGCTTTTTGCTCCGGCCGTCGTCCATGCGGTAAGCCTGCAGTCAGGCAGAACATTTCATGCAGGGCGTACCGACCGAGCGCTCTTACGGGGGTTATGGAAATGGGACGAGACCGCGACGTCTTTTTACTAGGCGATCCCGAGAGTTGGCACATCCAAGAGCTTCACCGGGCCTTTTTGCAAGGGGGATATGCCGTGCGTGTACTTGATGCATGCGTGCGAAAAGACAGTGAAGCAGTACAGCATCTTTCCGCAGTGCCGCACCTGCTATGGGTACGCCGCCTTTCGAGCGGCAATGTAGAGCAAACTATTTTTCGCATGGATTTGCTCTATCATTGGACCTTACGGGGCACCACGGTTATTAATTCGCCGCGGGCTCTAGAGCGCACGGTGGACAAATATTTCACCCAGATCTTGCTGGAGAAGAGCGGAATTCCCGTGCCCCAAACCCTTGTTACCGAAGATCGCGACGTGGCGATGGACACCGTGAAAACTTGGGGTCAAGCGGTACTCAAGCCCTTATTTGGGTCGCAGGGAAGAGGGATGATGCGGCTCGATAATCCTGACATTGCGTGGTGGACTTTTAACAATCTAAATAAAATTGGTACGGTATTTTACCTCCAGCGATTTATCCCTTATCAAGCGGATGTGCGGATTTTAGTTGCTTTCGGGCAAGTGATTTCCGCTATGCAGAGAGACTCTCTAAATTGGCGCGCCAACGTTGCTCTCGGGGGACAACCTCGGCCATATACGGTGCCTCCGGAGGTTGCCCGGATGGCAATTTCGGCAGCCGAATCGTTAGATTGCGTTTATGCGGGTGTTGATTGTATCTGGGGTGAAGATGGCGAGTGGTACGTGCTCGAAGTAAACGGCATTGCAGGATGGCAAGGTTTGCAAACAGTCACCTCTTTTAATATTGCCAAGCGCCTGGTGGAGATGGTGGACAATGCGTTGGATTGATTGGGTGACGAGCGCGCTCTTGATGGAAGTTGCGGTCGATAAGCCGGGCAATGTAAGTCCCCGGCACCGATTTCATGATGCTGGTATGCAAGAATTTACCCGGAGCGCTTTTGCCATTGGCAAGGTTCTCCAAAAATCGTGTGAAGACCGGTGTTCGTACGGTTATGCCGTCTATCAAGCGGTATCCGCAAGTTTGGACGCCACGGGGGGCGTAAATGTTCACCTGGGAGCAATTTTAATGGTAACGCCGCTTGTCTTGGGATTCGAAAAGGACTGGCGGCAAGGCGTTGCCAACATTCTCCAAAATATTACGGTAGAGGACACGGATTGGGTATTTCGGGCGATCGCCGCCGCACGTCCCGGTGGTCTAAATCAGCACGACGGGGTCCTGGATGATGTGCGGCGACCCGCGTCCCGTCCGCTCTTGGCGGTGTTTTCCGAAGCGTCCCGTTATGACAGCATAGCCCGCGAGTATACCCGTAAATTTAGCTCGATATTCTACGATTGGTCGCCGCAATTGGAGCAGGCGGTGAACCGTGGGCAATCGTGGGATGCCGCCATTTATTCCCTCTTTTTAAGCAGGCTGAGCCAGGAACCTGACAGCTTGTGGATTCGGAAAAATGGATGGAACGCCGCGCAGGCCCGACATCGGCTAGTACAAAAAGCCATCGTCGATGGGGCACTGGAGCGACTGCCGGATCTTTTGGAAGATCCCGACAATCGCTGGAATCCCGGCACGACGGCCGATTTGATCGCCGCCTCCATCTTGGTCGCATTGGTGGAAGGTGATACTCCATGATGTTAGGGATCGATATCGGCGGCGTGGCAACGAAAGTCAGCATTTTTCAAGAATCTGGTCGAAGAGTGGCGCATTTCCGGCTGCCTTATGCGGTATCGCAAAACTGGGATTTTTGGGCGACTTGGTTTGATCAGTGGATGGCCACATGCCCTCTGTTAATGGGAACCGCAATGGGCGCCGTGTTGGTTTCCATAAGCGCGGAACTCTCCGATGCTTTTGTCAGTAAAGAAGATGGGGTGCATCGAATTACGCGCGCCTTAGACAACCTATTTGGCAACTCGGTGCGCATGGTTACCCATATGGGAGAGCTGGTGACAACAGAAAAGGCGCGCGAGCATGTGTGGCACGTCGCGGCTGCGAATTGGATGCCCACCGCTCAGTGGATTGGACGTCATGCGCCCACCGCCATCATGGTAGACATCGGCAGCACCACAACCGATATCATCCCTATCGTGAACGGACGTCCCGATCCCGTCAGCCGCTGCGACATGGGTAGGCTGCAGTCATCGGAGTTGGTGTATTTAGGCATTGAACGGACGCCCGTTAACAGCCTGGCCCATCGCATTCCATGGGCTGATCATTGGTTGCCGGTGGCGGGCGAACTCTTCGCGCAAACCGGCGATGTCTGGCGGGTTGTCGGGTTGATAGATCAAAGGCACCTGTACCACACCCCGGTTGATGGACGAACCTGGTCATTGACGGATTGTTATCGGCGTTTGGCTAAAATCATCTGCGCTGATTTGTCGCAAGCTACACCGCAAGCGCTGAAGTCCGTGGCGTGGTATTTGGCTGAGCAACAAATGCGCATCACCTATAACGCTATCTTTGCTGTAGAGCGGCGCTCGTTTGCGGGATCCGTTCCCATCTACGTAGTGGGGCAAGGAGCCAAATGCTTGGCCCGATACGGTCAGCGGCGCGGAGGGCCGAAGCTTTTAGTCTGGTCGCCACATTCGGAGTGTTGGTCGAGTGACGCCCTGGCGCAGTATTTGCCTCAAACCATGGGAGGTAAGAGATGGTCATCGTGAAAATAGGGGGATCGCTATTGGATCAGGGACCCGAAATATGCACACCGTGGGTGCAAAGGCTCCGATCCTTGTCTCTAGAGGACCAATTTTTGGTTGTTGTCGGCGGCGGTCAGTTGGTGGAGGCGCTTCGGAAACAGTCTGCGCTGTGGCCGTTGTCGGAAGCGGACTACCATCACCGTGCATTGGCAATGATGGATTTCAACGGACAGTTGTTCGCGCAAATCTACGGGTTGCCGTCTCAAGACCGTGCAATTGCGCTCGATGACCCGCCACCGATAGGTGTGTGGACAGGATCTGCTCAGCTAATCTTGGTGTCAGAACTCGAGCCGAGTTGGCGCACTACGTCCGATGCCGTGGCTGCATGGCTCGGTTGGACGCTCCATTGCCCGGTGAGGATCGTGAAGTCTGTGATGCCGCCAAATGGAATCCCGATGACCTTGACAGAAAAATCATGGTTGCTGTGGCGGAATCACTTCGATGAGATGACACCCGTTTGGGTCAAACGAGGAGTCGACATCACGTGGATTGGCTGAGATTCGGTACATCCTTTGACGAAGCTGGTGGAAAGTGGGAATGCCAGAGGGGGCGCATTGTGAGCAAATTATTAATCTCCGTTCGGAATCAGGACGAAGCCCTGCAAGCTTATGCAGGAGGTGCCGATATCATTGACATCAAAGATCCCCGGTATGGCAGTTTGGGTGCACCAGTACCTTCTGTTATTCAGAGCATAGTCCATACCGTGCCTACAGCCATGGTCTCGGTTGCTGCAGGAGACTTGCCCAATTGGCCGGGTACGGTGGCATTGGCTATTCGCGGAGCATTGACCATTCCTGGGATTCGGTGGGTAAAGGTAGGCTTAGTTGGTCCCTATGCCTTGTCTTCCATGGAGGGGGTGTGGCAGGCTTTAAAATCTGAAAACGTATCACAAATCATCCCCGTATTCTATTTGGATCAGGACACATGGCCGGTTATTAAGGAAGCTACTTTGGCTGCAGCGGAGATTGGTATTGCGGCGGTAGTTTATGACACGTTAAGTAAAGGGCAGGGATTTGATTTTTGGGTATCTGGCCAACGCTTAGCTAGTCTGATCAGAATAGCCCAGGATCGAGGAATGTGGGTAGGGATTGCGGGACATGTTACACGGTCTAATCTCCACCTTGCGCTAGATGCCGGAGCGGACGTAGTGGGGGTGCGCACGGCGGTCTGTCGCAACGAGGAGAGAAACGGCCCCTTAGATGCGCGACTGGTGCGTGAGTTTAAACAATTAATCCACCCTGAGAAGTGCGCCGAGGAAGTGGGTGGGGTTTGATGGTGATTGCCGTAACGGGTGCGGGAGGGGGTATCGGGAGGCCTTTGGTCATGCGGTTAGCCGAAGAAGGTCATCAGATTGTGGCTTTTGGCCACCGTTCGCCTCCCGAATTTTCGCCTCTTACTGTCGTGTCAGAAATCTTAGATGTCACATCCAATGACGAAGTGGTGGCCGAAATCATTGCCAGGGTGGTAGACCGTGTTGGTTTGATTGACGTTTGGGTAAACAATGCCGGAGCCGATATCCTAACGCCGCCGCTATCGCAGGCGTGCTATTGGGAAAAATGGCAGGCGTTGGTCGATACGGATGTCACCGGAACTCTGCGCTGTTGCCGAGCGTTGCCGCCTTTTATGGCACCTAATGGCCAAATCATCAACATGGCTTGGGACCATTTTTTGTCGGGATGGGGAGGTGACGAAGGGGAACTCTACGCGGCGGCAAAAGCTGCCATCGTAGGCTATAGCCGGAGTTTGGCACGGTCATTTAGGGCTGAAGCCATTCCCCTTCGCGTTAATATTGTCGCCCCCGGTTGGGTTCGCACCAAATGGGCCGAATCAATCGATTCGGAGAGCACAGCCCGCATTGCCAGCGAGACCTTTTCCGGACAGTGGATTAGCCCTCTTGACGTGGCAGCCATGGTTCACGCAATGGTTGGCATGCCGCCGCATGTGGCTAATGGTCACATTTTCTGGGTGAACGGAGGAGATGTGATGGGATGACACGCTGGCTTCTCGTGACGGGCAAGCTTGCTCGGCCCTTCGTGGATCAGGTGGCACAATCTTTAACCACGGCAGACCGTCAGGTCGAGGTGGCTACGTTGCCCATTTCCGTCGCAGCGTTGATGACTACGCGTTGGATTGCCAGGCATTTAACTGTTCCCCAAGGTGTTCACCGTGTTATTCTTCCGGGATTGTGCCAGGGAACGCTCGATGTTCTGGAGAACGGTAAACCCTATCAAGTGAGCAAAGGTCCGGTGGAAATCTGGGATTTGACCGAGTTGGAACCCGGGACGCACGAAGAGCGTCCAAGACCGCACATCACCATGGTAGCCGAAATTCAAAATGCACCGCAATGGGAATTGGGGGAGATTTGCCGAACAGCTCAGACATGGCGGGAAAACGGGGTCGACATTGTAGATTTGGGAATACCACAAGAAACGGATTGGCCGGCGATGGAGTCCGTGATTAGGGAATTGCACCAAAATGGGCTTTCAGTCAGTGTGGATTCTTTGGATCCTGCCTTCATTGAACGGGCCATTAAAGAAGATGTCGATCTGATTTTAAGCGCTACGTGGGATAATCGCCATGTCTGCACCGATGCCAAACAAGTGGTGGCCATTTGGGAACCTGAGGACACTGAGGGCGAGCGCCTCGACGAGACCGTCAATTTTCTCGAGGGGCATGGTGTGTCGATGATTTTAGATCCGATTTTGGGGACCCCTGGCCTCGATTTGGCTTATTCGCTCGAACGGACTCGGCGTATGCGTGAGAAGTACCCGCGATTTGCTATGATGTGGGGCATCCATCACGTAACAGAGTTTGTCCAGGCGGATAGCATAGGCATTAATGCGGCGTTTTTTATGCTGGCTACCGAATTTGGCGTTACGCACCTTTTGACTACAGAGGTTGCGTCGTGGACGGATGCCGCAGCTGAAGAACTGGCGCGGGTTCAGGAATTTTGGCGCCATGCCCCGGGATATTGGCTAAAAGGTGGGGGCAGAGAACTTCTAGTAGCTAAAAGCCCGAAGCACCATCAATATACAGCACAAGAATGCTCCGAGTTGCAGCGAGCCCTCAAAGACCGCAACTTCCGCATTCTCACTGGAAAACGAACCATCTGGTGCTTTAACCGCGACGTGATGCTGGAGTTGGAACCGTCCGAAGTCGAATGGGCTTTTTCTCAATTGCAGGTGAATGATGCACCCCACAGTTTCTATTTAGGGCATGAATTGGCTCGGGCCGCGATAGCAGTGGTGCTCGGGAAACCCTTTCGCCAAGATAATCGGTTGGATTTTGGCTATCGGAACCGGCGGTACGGCACGAGGGGAATGCGCACGCCCGTGATCGGACATAAGCGAGGGGAAGAGACTGTGCCTCAAGGAGATCAAGGAGATGGCAACGCATGGAAATAAAAGAAAGTGTCATTGTGACAATAGGCAGTGGAATACCACATGTGGCTGCTATTGGGGTCATCATGGAGCCCAGACAGCCGTGGCTGGTGCGACCCTATCCGAACACTCAAACATTGGCCAATCTGCGCGCCACGCCAGCAGCCTGGTTGAATTTCGTGGATGAGGCATGGCCAATCGTGGCCGCGGCATTAGGCCAAGGGCGCGTGTTGGGTTTGACACAGGATCCGCTCGGCGGGTGGCGACTAACGGACGCCATCCGTTGTATTCGTGTCACGGTAACTGACATCCAGTCCGCGGGATGCGGGCCACCCGCGGTGATGCTGCAAAGACATGAGGAGCGGGGGGTAGAGACGTTTTTTGGCATTAACCGAGCATTTGGGGCGTTGATTGAAGCTTGCGTGGCCGCAACCAGGGTTCGCTGGATCGGTTTCGATTCGGTCACGCAGTGGCTCGAGCGTGCTGATATCCTGGTCGACAAAACGGGTAGCGCGTCTGACCGGCGGGCTTTGGCACTGATTCGAGATTACGTTGCCCAGTTTCCAGGGGGGGATGGCTAATATGCAAGGAATGCGCGTACACATTAGGGCTGGCGCCCGCCTGCAATTGGGATTTTTCCCCTACGAGGAAGGATTTATCGGCCTTGGACTTGGAATCGAAGATCCTCATCTGGAAGTTATCGCACAACAACGGCTTCCATCTTTACCGGCCGACGACGAGACGGGTGCTGTTATCAGTCTGCTGCAACAGGCAGGATGGGAGGTTGACGGCTCGGTAGCCGTTGTTCGCCGGATGGGGCATCATATGGGGTGGGGAACGGGGACGATGTTCAATCTTTCCGTGGCAGAGGCGGTGTGTTTGGTTAGCGGCCTAAGTCCGCCTGTGGCAGAAATTCACCGCTTGGTACGCCCTCAAGAGCGGACAAGTGTGGGCTGCACCCTATATGAATCGGGAGGCTTAGTCTGGTCTGACTGCCACCGTTCTCGGCAAACTGCTTGGCCGATCACCTGGGGCATTTTGGTTGCCTATCCGCGGGCGGTGGACCCCAATTGGCAAGTGTTTGGAACGCGCGAACATGAGGCAGTGCGGCAATTGCAAAAAGCTGTTGACCTCAAGCGGGCGCGGGACTGGAAACAGATGATGGAGTCGGCCTGGGAGAGTGTATTGGGGGTGAATTTTCCTCAATGGCTTCAGACGTTTCACACTCTCCAACAAGAGATCTCACGGGTCTATACCGCGATACCAGGGGTTCCGGGTTTGGATCCACGGTCCCGGAAACTGATTAAGTGGTGGCACGAAAACTTGGGGGTCGAAGGGATGCAATCCTCCTGGGGCCCAGCGGTCTATGCGATGGGACCTGTCGACCAGGTATCCCTGTGGCGAGCCAACACCCAGGAACGCTTTGGGTCGGAAATGAGGGTTATGGTAGCGCGCCCCACCAAACAGGGCCGCCTTATTGACTGGGAAAGGAGTGAGCGAGTTGCATATCCGGGTAGCCGTTGACATTAAGGACGGAATCTATGTATATGCCACGGGAGGCAATAGAGAACGCTATTTGCCCCCTGATTGGCTGCAAGGAAAGGCCCTGTCACCCAGTGAAGCACTCTACGAACTTAACCGTCGCTTTGGTGCGAACCAATTTTATATGGCTGATCTAGATGCCATTGGGGGGAGGACGGAAGAAGTTCTAGGGCGATATCGTCGCGTGACCCGGGATGTCTGGCTTGATTTGGGAGTGCATTCGGATCTTCAGTGGCACTATATTACGAGCCAACTTGATTTACCTCTGATCTTGTGTACGGAAACCACCCCAGTTGAAGAATGGCTGGCTTTGACTCGGCTCTTACGTTTTGACGACATCATTAGTTTGGATTATCGAGAGGGGAATGTGCGGTTTCTCGACACGATGGTCACCGTGGAAGCGTTGCCGGAACTTCTCCAAAGCATAAAACTATGCACACGGGTGCTCTTTTTAGACCTCGACCGGGTTGGGTCCCAGATGGGCCCACAGTGGGATATCATAGGAGGATTACGGCGACTGCTTCCACGTGTGTGGGTAGGCGGAGGCATTCGCGACCATAGAGACCTTTCGCTGGCAGAAGAACTTCGAATAGAAGGCATTGTCATGGCCACTGGTGTTTTTAACGGATCCGTTGCGCTTCAGGCTCGCATTGAGAAAGGTCGCAGCCATGATTCCCGACCATAAATTCCTCATGAAATGGGCAGAGATTGTTGCATTTGAGCGGCGGCTGCGTGTCTTGCAAACGGCGTCTTTGATACCGGGCATTGTCAATGCGTCCCAGTCCGATGCACCCCTTGCGGTATGCTTAAGTCAAGTCATGCAGCCAGGGGATTTGCTCTTTGTGGACCATCGCAGCATTGCCTATGCCATTGCACTAGGGATGTCTTTAAAGGATTTGTGGGCGGAACTGTATGGCAGAAATTCATCCGTGGGAGGAGGATGGTCTGGTTCCCTGCACCTTGTCGATCATTCCCACGGACTAGGTGGTGCCAATGGCATCGTCGGGGCTCCTCTCGGATGGGCCTTAGGATCAGCCTTAGCGGATCGGGTTTTCCACAATGATCAAGTCAGCATCGCTGTGGTAGGGGACCGCGTGACGGAAACAGGCATCTTTTATGAAAGTTTGCAGATAAGCCAGCGATGGTCTCTACCCGTTTTAGTGGTAATCCGCAACAATACGCACCGGTCGTTAGACACGATTGGTAAAATCGGCCAACTATTGGGCATCCCATGCCATCAAGAGTCTACTACATGCCTCGACCAACTCTCTAACACGTTGCAGACATGTACGGAACGTGTACGTCAGGGCTCGGCGCAACTGGTAGAAGTTCATGTATCGGCAACAGATGAGGGCTCTCCTGTCACTAAAATCCCATGGCACGAATCGGCAATGGCGACGCTGTATGACAAAGCCCGTCAGCGTGTCGAAGTATCTTGGGGAAAAGCGCAATTGGTTCCGTACCGGCGTGTCGATGACCTGCCACTAAGACATGCACCTCGGGTTTCTTGCGACGTTGCGCCCAAAGGAAGTTTTCAGGCGGTGGAGCTGTCCATGTCCAAAGCAATAGAACACGCTCTTTTGGAGTGCCTCGATGAAGATGAACGAGTCGTAGTAATCGGCGAAGATGTGGGAGCACCGGCCGAAATAAGGGACGATCCGATCTTTGGCCCCTATTTTCAGATTGCCGCATCCCTATCGGAAAAATTCGGGTCGCGCCTATGGAGTGCTCCGGTTTCGGAGATGTCTTGGGTTTTGTCTGCAGCCGGCGCCGCAAGCCGCGGATTGCGACCTGTTGTGGATCTAATGAATGTAGGATTTGCCGCATGTGCGTTCGATGCGATTGCGAATCAGGCGGGCTCAGCTTGGTGGTTCTCTCGTGGCAAGGTTCATGTTCCTTTAGTGATCCGCGCCATCGTGGGCGGTGGCGTCCAAGCTGGTTCTCAGCATTCTCACATGTGGCATCCGATTTTTTGCCATCTGCCCGGATGGAACGTGGTGATGCCCACCTCGCCAGAAGATGCCTATGGTCTTTTAAAAGCGGCGTTGTACGACAACCATCCGACCATGTTTCTGGAGCATGTGGGGCTTTACCATCTAACGGGACTCGTGCAGGTGGGGCACACGGGAGTGATGGGTCGAGCTCGAATTTATCAACAGGGGACGGAACTCACCGTGGTGGCTGCAGGCAACATGGTACCGCGGACCATCGATGTGGTTTCCGGATTTCCCGCCGGATTGGTGGAGATTATTGACCCGGTGACATTGTCGCCGTTAGATCGCAGAACAATTCTCAAGTCGTTGCAAAAGACCCGTCGGATTCTGGTTATTGATGAGGCTCCTTCAACCGGAGGGTGGGCGAGAAGTGTTGTAGGGGAACTCATCCCGATGGCCCACATTGCATGGAAGGAACCACCCCGCGTTATTGCAGCGCCCGATTGCCCGGTGCCGTTTAGCCCCGCTTTGGAGCAGGAATATATCCCGACGCGAGAGAGGATTGGCCAGACAATAGGGGAAATGCTTGGGCTGTAGCTTGAAAAGGAGGATGAGTGTGGTGTGCGATTCGAGCAAAAATCTAAAGGAATGGAGTTGTCGGGGGCGAATCCGGTTAAAAGGGATGTCTTTTTATGGCTTGCATGGGGTGTCTCCCGAAGAGCGGCGTCTGCCGCATCCGTTTGAGGTGGATGTTGAACTGTCCCTTGACTTGCAGCGTGCGGGAGAAACAGATCACTTGGACGCTACCGTAGACTATGGCGTGATATTCCAACGGGTTCAAGACATCGTGTCAGGACCTGCGCAATTTCTTATTGAACATGTGGCGTATCTGATCACCCAAGATCTCATGACACTATTTCCTGCTGCGGAAGCTACCACAGTCAGAGTCCGCAAAATGGCCCCACCCCTCGCGGGAACACTTCAGTATGCGGAGGTTGAGATGTGTTATGAACGACCTTAGACTCAGATTTTACAGCGAAAAAACCTGCACGAGTTGATTTTTAGGGGGGAACCACAATGAGTCAACCCACGGTATTGGTAACAGGGAACAGCAAGCCGGGTCAGATAGGCTACGAATTGGCGAAAAATCTGCTGGAAAAGGGACAAGCAGTAGTTTTTGTGACCCGCCGACCAGAGAGCCTGCCGGAATCTATCGCATCTCTAAAAGTTCAGGGGATAGCAGCAGACTTGTCTCATCCGTCAGGAATTGCTCAGATGGAGCAGTCCTTGGCCACGATGGGCGAGTCCATTACTGCGGTGATTCATTCTGCGGGGGGGGCTTCATTACTACCAAAACAGTGAGGATCTCTCTTATGGCGACTACTTGAAATACGAATCAGCGCAAGAGGGTGAGGACATGCTTGATCATAAAGCCCGCGCATTCCCCTTCCCAGGCGAAGCCGGGAGGGGGTCAAGCGGGTGGCGGCCTCTTGGCCGCCTTTCGGGGCTTTTCTTTCGTGCCTTGGGCCTCCACATAGCGCTTCACAGTATCCAAGGAGGCCCCTCCAACACTGCCGACGTAATATGCACGGTGCC
>JAJZZP010000011.1 GCA_021797515.1 Bacillota bacterium
GACCGTTCCGGCCCTATGTCCTTAGACTAAACCAAAAGTTTGGGCCTTGTCTAGCCCTGCGGGCTGGCCCGCTTGACCCCCTCTTGGCTTGCGCCTAAGAAGGGGAATGCGCGGGCGTTATGTTCAACCCCTAAGCTGTCAGTCTGTCTTGACTGTACATCAAGCAACGTCAGTACCCGGGACTCAATCACAAGTGGTACCGCCGCTTCAGAACGCGTATCAGGGTCCACTGGTAGATAGCCCGAAAAACTTTTAACCCCATGAATCAGTTGTACACTTCGTTCTCTTGCAGCCAATCCCGCAACGCTTTGCCCCCACCCTAATGTCAGCGGCACGGGCGGTCCTTGAAACGGGCCTAGCATCAACGGCCGCTCTGGCGCTTCTACCAGATAAAATCCCGCCCAGGCAACCTCATTGCCCTTGACGTTAAGGTCCTGAAACAAAAGCGCAGCCACATTAGCCATCAATCCAATTTTACCGCTCTTTGCGCCGCCCACTGGCGAACTTGCAAAAAAACTTGGTTCAAGGAGTCCCTGGAACTAAATTTGCCCGAATTCTCCTGGTCCACCGCTAAAACGTAATGACCACATCAGATTCTAATGCCATTTCGTTCACAGCTGTACCCCCAACCACCCCATCATTTTCAACCAAGTCGTCTACGGTACAGTCGTTAAGGTCTAGGCTCGGAGCACAAACGTAGAACTTCACGCCCGCCTCCCGAGCCTGATCGATAAAAAATTGCAGATTGGAACCTTCGCCGCCTTCTTTAACGGTAAGTGTCTCTGCCAGTCCCTTCTTTAATAGCCCTGTGGCCTTAATGGTAAATACCATCGATACGTCATGGTCCATCAGAGCAGCAGTAGTGGCCAAAAAAAACGGTGAGGCCGACCGATATGCCACCTCCGGTCCCGTGGTTAAAATGTACAGATATTTTTTGGTCTCATCCATAGTTCCAGCCCCCTTGTATTACTTCAAACGTCGAATTACAAACCGAAACACATCGCCGTTTTGTTCCGCTAATAACAGTTCGTTTCCGGTGGAACGGGCCCATGCCTTAAAGTCGGCCATTGCTCCAGGGTCCGTCGCGATAATTTCCATGTTTTGCCCGATATCTACGGTCGAGATTCCTTTCTTTGCGCGAATTACTGGCATCGGGCACTTCAATCCGGAGGCATCGACCTTTAGTGCAATCGTTTCTACGCTGTTTTCTTCACTCATTATTCAAACCTCCCTCTATTTTGGTTTATCAGGAATACAACGCCGACATTTCTAGGACCTGAGCATTAAGAAATGCCCGTCGAATATGCTCAGCAGTCACTCCCACTATGACTACGGATTGCAACAACTCATTCGCCGCTCTTGCCACCAGTGCGTCGTCAACGGGTTTCCCCACGAGTTCTCGTTGAAACCTTTCACTCTTGCTGACATCCATCGGGGTGATAAAAAAATCGCCAGTGAGTGCCACATCATCAAACACATCATCGCGGGTGCGAAACACCAACCGAATCAGGCCGCCAGGGGCTTTGTAAATGCCTTCATACAAATGCACATCCCCCCGAATCTTCACACCCGCTTGCACCAACCCCCGTTCACCATGATAAACAAAATCAGGATCGAACAGTTTTTGAGCATACACCTCCATCAAATTCCACTCTGCACGGCTAAGAGATCCCTTATGAATTTCCTGTTTCAATGCTGTAGCGAATTCTTTAACCAGCAAGTCGGTCGCTTCCTCCCGGGAAGGAGAAGCTGCCCCTAGTTCGCGACGGACCGTGGTCATATACTCGTCGAGACTTTGAACCATTTTGTCTCGAAATTTCTCCGACGGCACCCGCAATACACGCGACATGGCCGCAGTATCAAAGTCCATAAGGATAGAGCCGACAATAACGGTCGACTGCCCAATTTGGGCAGCTCCAGTCCCCCCAATTTTTCGTGGCCCAACCACAATGTCGTTCACTGGACGATACGTGGCTGCCACCCCCATTTTGCGATACGCGGAAACTGGAGCTTTCAGAATATCGTTGTACAATGCGTCTACTGTTCCATTATATGATGGAAGCAACAGGTGCCAGAAGATCTGATCATGGTCGAGGTAGACGGCACCTCCTCCAACCATGCGACGACCCACGGCAATACCCTGCTGTTCGCAATAATCCCGATCAATTTCGCGGCTGGCCAACTGATGATATCCAACACACACATAAGGTTGTTCAGGACTGACGGTCACCAATACTGGTTCAGACTGAGTTGTCATCCTCTCAGCCAATGCGTGATATACCGCCTGCGAATACGTACTAGGTACAGTGCCGAGATTAAGATAACGCATCGGTTCCAACCCCCATGTCCTCTGCTATCGGCGCACATCGCATGCAGGTAATGCCCGCCTCTTGAAGTTTCGGTCGATAAAACGTCGCCGCTTCCGACCCCATTTTTAGGTCCTCCCGTTGCCAGTCATGGGATTCTGGCCGAATCTCAACCAACCATCCTTCTCCGTAAGGATCACGGTTAATGAGGTTTGGATCAGTTAAGACAGCGGCGTTCACGTTGACCACCGTGCCCGCCACTGGCGCTGGAAATGGTCCTACCCATTTCCCAGACTCTATGGTGGCGAAGCTTTTGCCGATAGGTTGGGTTTTTCCTGCCCGCGCCCGCACATGCAAAACTTTCCCGGACCGAGTTTGGGCAGGGTCTGTCATCCCCAACCTCAAAAGGCCGTTGTCAAGCGGGAGAATCCACACGTCTCGCTCGACGTCGAACCATAGGTGATCGGGAAAGTCACAAGCAAACACCATGGACATTTCCTAATCCTCCCTTCATCACTGTGAGCCGTCTAACTTAGGGTGCCGCAATGAATGCCGTCTGCCGACAGTTTTTCACGATAGGCCGCAATTCCGCTAGTCCCCGTGACTAGTTCGGCCGCATCAGCTTCCCAATGGGCAGGTTGCACCCGGATGATCCATCCAGCACCATACGGATCTTCGTTTATCGCACTTGGTTGAGCCTTCAGAGCCTCGTTTACCGCCACCACGGTTCCAGCGACCGGAGTAGGAATCGAACCGACCCACTTGCCACTTTCCAAGGTTCCTGCACTTTTTCCCCGCACCAGGGTCTTGTTGAGTGACCGTAAGCTGACCACAACGATCTTCCCGGCAAGACTTTGCGCCACATCCGTCATTCCCACCAACACAGTGCCATCCGTATCTGGCTTCGCCCACACATGTTTCTCCACCCAGTAATATAAATCGTCCGGAAGTTTGCAACCATTGACCTCGCTCATCGTTTACCCCCCATTATTCAGCCTTTGGCTGTTACCGTGCAGCGACCAAAGTATCCGGTACCCCAAGTCCCGCGGCTTCAGCCAACAGTTCTGCCATATCCACAACTTTTAGCCGCCCCTCATTGCCCGTCGAAGCTACCGCAGCGGTAAACATCGCCACATCTTTGGGACAAGCCATGACAAAATGGGTCACTCCCTCAAGTGTTAAGGCCTCTCGAATACGTTGATCCGCGGGCCGTTCCTTGATTCCCACTTCCTCCATCCAAATCCGGCCGCCACCGGCACCACAACAAAAGCTATTTTCCCCGTGGCGTGGCATTTCAACCAAATCAACCCCTACACGCTTCATTAATTCGCGCGGAGCGTCAAAAATTCGGTTCCAGCGTCCTAGGTAACAGGGGTCATGATAGGTGGCCCGTATTCCTAATGGTTTGAGGTCAAATTTCCTCTGGTCAATCAAATCCACGAAGGCCTCCGTGTAATGCTTGACAGGCCGGTGAAATCCATACTTCCCGTATTCGTTTTTCAGCGCATTCAATGAATGCGGATCGGTAGTGAAAATCATGTTGTACTCGGCTTCTTGCAGCTTCTCTAGGTTTTTTTGCGCCAAGGCTTCAAATAGCCCAAATTCGCCAATCCTAAGCGCATCATTGCCAGAGTTGCTCTCTCCGTCATACAAAATACCGAAATCCACATTAGCCTGCTGCAGCAAGCGGGCCACGAGCCGGGTAAGGTCCTGAATTCGTGGGTCATACGAAGCAAAATCTCCCACAAACCACAGCCAATCCACCGGTTCTCTGCGGGCATCCTTGATAGAAATTTCCAATCCTTTAGTCCATCCTGGCCGTTTTTTCAGTGGCTGACCAAATGAATTGCCTTGGCGGTCCCATCCCACGAGCACTTTTTGCGCGGTTTTGTCAATTTCACCATCTTCCAAGAGTGCCGCCCGCATGCCAACAATTTTTGGTACGTGTTCAATAAACACAGGGCAGGCTTCCATACAAGCTCCACAGGTAGTGCAGGCCCACAATTCTTCTTGGCTGACCACACCGCCAGCCAAAGGAATGGGAGGCTCGCCGGACAACTCTTTTTTTAAGGCTTCACGCAGTTCCAAAATCACCATTTTGGGGGACAGAGGCTGTCCTGCCGCGTGCGCAGGGCATACCGCCTGGCAGCGTCCGCATTCGGTGCAGGTATAGAGGTCCAGTACGTCCTTCCACGATAGGTCGCGAAAACTCCGGATGGCAATCCCCTCTTCGGGCACCGGCGCCGTTACCAATTCTCCATGCGGTCCCATTTTCCTCACAAAAATGTTGGGAATCGCCAAAAACACGTGCAGATGCTTCGAATAGGGAAGGTAGGCCAAAAATACCCAAATCATCAAGATGTCCATAGTATACCCTACAGCATATCCAATGCTGGCCGCCGTGGCTCCGGTCCATCCCAGGCTTACCCATATGCGTGACAAACCATACGCCAAAAACTCCATGGGGCTAAGGGCCACTGCCTTGACTCCAAATATCGGTCCCGCTGCATAAGGATAGAATGATTCATGCACCACAATACCAACCACGATGCAGGTGATGATACTCAATATAATATAACCATCAGTTTCATCGGAACCATGATAGCGTTCCGGTTTGATCACCGCACGTTGATATACGGCCATGGCAACGCCTATGAGCACTAGCCCAACCCAAATATCCACAATCATCCCAAGAACAGGGCCAATACTAAACCCAGGACTGAAGACCTGCCCAATAGAGCCCACCACATCAATGAGCAAAACGACAAAGCCACTAAAAATGAATAGATGAAGCACGCCTGAATACCGAACCTTAAGCATGCGTTTATGAGCAAAAACTTGCTCTATAGTCGATATCAAGCGCTTGCCGATTTGATCTGTTCTGATTGTTGCTCGCGATTTCCTCATGACTTGGTAAATGTTCCAAAAGCGCCCCACAAAGATGGCGCCGGCGACCACGAAAAGCACCACAGTGGCCGCCATCAACACATAGCGGAGCGCCATTTCATTCCCCCCTCAAACGCTCAGTTAAAGCGGGCATAAGATCCAGAATATCAACCGTGGTCCCGTAATGAGCCACGTCCATAATAGAAGCCGATTCATCGGTGTTGGCAGCAATTATCAGATCCGCATCTTTCATGCCTTGCAGATGTTCTGGTGCCCCACTGATGCCCAATGCCAAGTATAGTTTGGGTTTGACGGTCTGACCGGATTTTCCCACTTGTCGTGCTTTAGGCAGCCAGCCTGCATCAACCACGGGTCTTGAGCAGCTCACTACCCCACCAATAGCCTCCGCGAGTTCATCGGCCAGCGTCAAGTTTTCGGGATCTTGGATACCGCGTCCTACACTAACCAAAATATCGGCTCGGGTAATATCCACGTCGCTCTTTTCTGGTGCCAATATCTGAATTAGAGCCATACCGGGCACTGACGCGGCTTCCATCGCAGTTATTGTTGGGTGTCCTTCCACCATGGAAGCCGGGAAAGAACCGGGCAAGATAGTTACTACGGCCTCTTCACGCGGGAGGACAACTTCCGCCAAAAGTTTTCCGGCAAAAACCTGGCTCTGCGCTACAATTTCGTCTCCGTCAACCGTAAGCGCGTTGCAATACGCTACCAGAGGCACCCCCCGGCCAGCAGCCACCCCAGCCCCCAAGTCCAAGCCCATGGTGGTATTGGCAACCATGGTCAACTGCGGAGATTCTTGTTCCAAAGCCTGTAACAAGCTACGTTCGTAGACCAAGGGAAGATATTGCTCCACCGCTTGCCCAGTCACTGCAATGGCACGATCCGCATCAATGTGCGCCAAAGCTTGGGCGGCTTGGGAGCCGAAGCCCACGGCAACGACTTCTCCACTCAACGCTTGTGATAATTCGCGCGCCTTGCTCAAGAGTTCGCGACTGGTATCGCTGATATTTCCTCCCAATATTTCCGTGACTACCAGAATCGATCCCACCCGACTTACCCCCTCACCAATTTGCGTTCTTTCAATATCGTAATGATCCGGTCCGCAACTTCTTCAGGATCTCCTTCAATCATCTCTGCGTGGCCTGCTGCCACCGGCTTAAAGAAGCGACGAATCTCGAGCTCAGGCACAGTATCCGCTGAGGCATCAATTTCGTCCACGGTACTTGATTTCATCATTTGCCGCACTTTGGCAATGGAGGCATACCGTGGCGGTTTCCGAGCTGCTTGAATGCCGAGCACTAACGGTGCCTGGGCAGAGAACTCCGCCTGAAGCCCACCCCCATATTCTTGGCGAAAATGGATCTGTTCTCCTTGGATACTGACCTCGGTGACCACGGAAGCATGGGGCCACTCTAACAAACCGGCTACGATTGCAGGGATTTGACCATCAATATCGTCAATTGCCTGTACCCCAGAGAGCACTAAATCAAACGTATTGTCCCGCAGGTAGTTGGCGATTGCCTGGGCTCGTTTTCGGTTGGAGGTCGCCAGGTCAAAATCTCCAGTCAGTTTCACCGCATGATCCGCACCTTTGGCCAATGCGGTAAACAGCATATTATCGACGTCTCCGGTATCTACAGCCAGTACGGTCACCTCAGCGCCGACTTCTTCTTTTAATAACAGTGCTTCTTCTAACGCATGGTCATCCCACTCACTGGGAACATACGTCATGTCATCATGGAGCAGTTCTCCGTTGTCTTCGTCCAGGGCCAATTCTTCCACTAAGTCGGGCACGGACTTGCTCAATACCAAAATACGCATAGGAACCTCCTCAATGACGTGTCTTATTTATTCCAAGGGCCGTTAAATGAGTTGAGCCGAATAAGCCAGCAGCTCAGCGATATCCTTGACCTCCAACTTTCCTGTGTTGCCAGTCGATTTGACGGCATCTTCAAAACGGGATACTTCATAAGGACAGGTGACAGCCAGAATATCCGCTCCATATTCCACGGCTTCGCGGACTCGTTTTTCTGACAAACGTTGGCTGGTATAATCGCGGACAAAACTGTCCAACCACATGCCGCCACCGCCCCCGCCACAGCAATAGGCGGTCTCCCGACAATGTCCCATTTCCACCAAATCCAACTCAGGTATAGCCTTCAGTAAATTGCGCGGGGCTTCGTATTCACCGTTGTGTCGACCCAAGTAACACGGATCATGAAACGTGACCTTCTTGGGAATCGGTCTCGTTAAATTCATCTGGTCAATAAGCGGTGCCAAGAACTGTGTGTAATGCTGTACCGGCCACTCCCCACCATATTTAGGATATTCGTGGAGAAAGGCATTGAACGCATGCGGGTCAGTCACCACAATTTGGTTAAATTGGTACTTGGACAACATCTTGATGTTGTGTTCGGCCAGCATATCAAATAACCCTTTCTCACCGGCCATGCGTTGCGAATCCCCGGAACATTTTTCCTCGGTGCCCAAGATCCCGAACTCGATACCGAGCGCATTAAACAGTCGCGCCAAAGCCACGGATGCGTCCTTTCCACGAGGATGATACGAAGGGTAGCATTCAACGAACCACAATACATCCACTGGTGCTTTATGCTGAGACATCACAGGGACTGGAACTTCGGCGGCCTTAACCCAATCCGCCCGTTTTCGCGGCGGTTCTCCCAGAGGATTGCCATACCGAGCCGTGTTTTCAAACGCGGTCAACAGTTCTTCCGGCGCCTTGCCTTCTAATACAGCTTGCTCGCGTACCGCGGGCATGATCTCAATCATGTTGACTTCTTTAGGGCATACCCTGAGACAATTGCGACAGGTCGTGCACAGCCACAAATCCGGACTATCGATTAACGATGCCCCCAATTGGGTCCGGCGAAAAACTTTTCGCGGTGAATAATCTCCCACCGTGTCCACAGGGCATACCGCAGTACATTTGCCACATTGGTAACAATAACCTAGTGACTCTGCGCCCTCTATGCTAGTCACCTGATCTAATACAGATAAGTCATACTCGGATATTACCCGCGGTTCGAACATCCGGTTCCAATGGCCAGGCAATTCAATGCCGTTCACCACCGCAAGTTCCAATTCTATCGGCTTAGCCTTTTGCAAAGACGGATCCCTCCCATCTATGAATCCCCAGAAGACTTTGTACAACATTCGGAAACGGTGGCATCACTTGGGTAAACTCATTGGTCAGGCGCCATGACGCCATGGTAAACATGTACACGGCATAAGTCGCCGCCAACCCGACCCAACCTCTATAGCTCTCTGAAACATCATGAAGTCTGCGGTTTGAATCCAGTACACTGCCATAAAACGTCACACCCATGGTGATTTTTCGGTACAATTCAGGCGTCGCTCCATCCAACTGGTCTGGATCCATCACCACCAGCGCCAGTGATCCGGTTCGACTTTTCGGTGCATACAACCAGCGGCTCCACCACGGGAACTGCATAGGCTTCATGATAAACCCCCAAAATGTAGCCCACTCCAGTAGCCATCCCGGGTAAATGTCTAGCGTATGCACATAGGAAATCACCTGCTCGGGATCCTCTTGTGTCAAACTCAAAATGTCCAACATTTGGGGTGTCCAGAGTCGTAAATCGTCGTCTTTTATCCGAGCCGTGCTGGGAACTAGCCGACATAAGTCGGGAAGGCTGCGATGAATTTCGTGAGATGGGTTTACCAGCAATGCTGATAGGCGTTGGTGGCGTTCAGCCATTTGACTGTCCCACTGTTGCATCAAGTCTGGAGTCAGAAATGGCTCCGCTTTATCAAGAAATTCCTTGACCGCCTCCGCATCAATGATCAGCGCATTCATCTCACTTCGATGGCATGCCGGTTTAAGGATGCCACGGCTTTCATCGCTGCAGCTCCCCCCATAGAGACGGTATCCTCAATGTCTTTTGGCCCTGCAGCCGCGCCTACCACGAAAATTCCCGGCACTTTCGTCGACACGGTATCTAGTGGACCCCCGTCCTTGGTAGCGATAAACCCGTGTTCTTCACGCGGCAGTTGTAAAATTTTAGCCATTTCCAAAGTGCCTTTAGAAGGTTCCATGCCCACCGACAGAATCACCATATCCATCAAGACCTCCATGGGCCTGCCCATGGTTGTGTCTTCCCCTTTAATCAGCAACTTGTCGCCTTTGCGGATGATTTCGGTCACAATGCCACGAACATAGTTAACCTTGTACTCTTCTTGAGCCTTCCAATAAATCATGTCTTCCCAAAAGCCGTACATCCGCATGTCGATGTAGAAAATGAACACCTTGGCTTTGGGCAACATCCGCTTGATTTCGATTGATTGTTTCGATGCGATTCCACAACACACCTTAGAACACCATTGGTTGCCAATTTGACGATCGCGAGAACCGACACACTGGATAAACGCTACCCGTTCCGGTTCTTCGCCGTTAGAAGGGCGAACAATTCTCCCCGCCTTAAACATTTGCTCTGCATCAACCAGAGTCAGCACATCGTCATATTCGTAATACCCGTACATCTGCGTTTCGCGCCCCGGATCAAAATGTTGAAATCCGGTAGCCACCACAATGGCTCCAACTTCTTCCTCTACTTGCCCTCCCGTGTCATCTTGCAGGGTTACCATAAAATGCCCGATCTCTCCTTCACTGTGAACCGCACGTGTGTTCAGCCGCAGATCGATCATTGGATGTTCCTTTACAGCACTGACCATTTCGTGCATAGCTTCATGAGTTTCTCGAAGATCGGGTGTTAAGGTAGCATAATATTCGTAAGGGGTTCCCCCAATATCGCCCTTGGCTTCTACCAAAAGGGCGCGCTTGCCTAAGTCGGCAACCCCTCGCGCGGCTTCAATACCACCCGGTCCTGCGCCCACAATCAATACGGTATCCGAACCAGCCATAATCGCCCTTCCTCCTATTTGTCGGTTATAGCACGTGCTCCCAGGTCATAAACTCCATTTGTCCGCCCTGGATTTGGTCCAAGTCTCCCTGAAATTCCGCCCACGCCTTTTCTGGGTCAATTCCCATTTTCCTGAGTAAGGGTCGGTAATCCACCGAGTGCCAATGCAACTGAGCCACCCGAAACGGATGTGCCCCTACTGCAATCGCCGCAAACTGCGACTCCGACATCACAGGCACCCCAACATTACGATCATGGGCTTGCGCAGCAAATTGGCTTTTGTCCAGGGACGTTACACACCCGGTATCGTGGGTCAAGACCACATCAGGATTGGCTTCTGCCTTCATGACCTCAATTTTCCGCAAGGTGGCAAAGCTTCGGGTAAAATCTCTTTGCACCAAGATATGCCGGAATCCAAATCCGCAGCAATCATACCAACTGGAGTAATCTGCGACGTTTGCCCCTAACGTTTGCACCACACCTGTTACCGCTGCTGTGCGTTGCCCTCCGTAAATTTCGGGGTCATAAATCGCATCACCCGTTTGCAATTTGTAGTAATGGCAGGCCGGGTGAACTGTTGCGGTGATGTTTGACAAGTCATACTGAACCCGATTTTTCAGTTCGTCGCGCACCGCATACATCCATTCGCTGTAATGCACGATTTCTTCTGGCATAACAAACGGGCGTCCCAGTTTGTCCATGATGGCACGCACCTGCCGCCGCAAGTTAGCATCGTGAACTAATTCGTGGCGAACTTCTTTGTAGTGTCCAAAACTAGTGCCGCAATGAATCATGGGGAAATATCCCGATTCATAAGCCGCCGAGAAATTCCGCATCGCGACCGCGGCCTGGGCCACTTGGTTTGACGTTGCTGAAGCGTAGTAATTCCACGCTGTACAGGAGGTCTGGTCCCGCGGATCAAAGTAGTCGTAACCCAACAATCGGTTAAGCCAAAATATCGACGTCGAATACCCTGGAATGTGCCCGCATTGGCCACAACTTTTGTGATGCCATGTATGCTCCAGCGGTATTTTCTTCATCCGACCATATTTAGTGGGGGCCAGATAATACGGTTCTGGAACCGGCTGTACAATCCACTCACCCTCACGTCCGAGTTCCCAAATCGCCTCACGCAAATCTTCATCGCGCACCGTATCAGGATCCCGTTCAAAAACCCGAGAAGTCGCTACCTTGGTACCACCCTTGACGACGGGTATTTCCATCGGCTCCATATCCCCTACTCCTTCCTCTACAACGAAAGGCCGCTGTCCTCTAACGCATCATCCATAATTTCCTCCATGATATCGTGGAGCCCCTCGTCCACCTCACTAATCATGTCAAGTGTCCCAGTCAATTTCCAAATCGCGTACAATTCCTGCATCGTCCGTTCCTCCACTTGCCACGACAAACCAGTCGTATGCAACGTTTCAGGAGGTAGGGCACGACGCCACAAATCCAGATTGTCCGACACCATCTTAACTTGAGGACCCCAATCGGGAAACGCATCTTCCTGCAGCATGTCCGGCGACACTTGAGTACCGGTGGTCATAATTTTGTAAATGATGCGCGTATAGCCGACCAGGGCTTCTTTCATGGATCGTAATCCATTGTTCACGGCCACTTCACGCATGACCGTAATAAGTCCCCCGGGGCTATTCTGGCGGGGGCAGCGATTGCACGAAAAACACTGGGAGCAATTCCAAATGTCGTCATTCATCTGCTCATAAATCAATTCGACATCTTCACGGGCCGCCGCTTGCGCAATTTTCCGCGGAGAAAAGTCATAAAAACGAGCCGATGGGCAGGCCGCCACACAAATGCCACACTCGTAACACCCATACAAATAGGTGTGGAACCGCGGGTCTGCCTTGACTTCATCGAACAACCGTTGCTTCTCTTCCAGAGGAATCTCCAGATACCGGTCCGATGGCATCCTCCTACCTCCTCATGTCGTTAAATCCATGATTAAATAAACAGGCTGACTTTGGCGTCGCGCGCAAAATCTAAGAACGTCGCTGCTCCCACGACGTCTTCTACTTCAGGCACTAAATCTTCTCGCTTGACCCCAAGCACATCCATAGACATCTGGCATGCGACCATGTGGACGCCTAACTCTTTGGCTTCATGCACAAATTCCCGAATTGGCATAACCTGAGATTTAGCAAACTGGTTCTTAAACATTGACGACACCATTTTGGTGCCAAATGGGACGACACCAGCAACTTTTGCCATCGTTGGCATTCCTGGGTTTCCGGCGATGGAAACTTCAAGATTGTCAATTTTGTCCTTATGAATGACATCGAGTCCCCAGAATGTAAAGAACAGCATGCATTCCATGTCCAACGCCGCTGCGGCCGTGGCCAAAATGAACGGGGGATAGGCCATGTCCAAAGAGCCTTTCGAGACAATGATCGCCAGGCGATCTTGCAATGAGTTCACCTTCCTTTGGTTGAGAGAGAATCATTCGTCTACTCCCGAAGGAAGCTAGTTTGTACTTACTAGCCCCGGAGGCTAAAATAATGATAATACTGAATGTATCGTCATTCAATAAAATTTCCGCTTTGTGAAAAAATTAACTTAATCTAATAAAAGATAAATGTAATAAATATACTTGTACTTAACTATTGTTCAATGATCGTTTCCTTGAATACATTTCAGCAGAACGTTATTGCATAGAATCAGAAACTTCTCTATTATTATCTTATTGTGTTATCTCATATTTTTATTGGTGGCGAGAAATGACCGCATAGGATCAAAGCTGGAGGTCAAATATGGGGCGATATATTGTCGACATGGAAACCGCCAAGAATTTAGTACCCGAACTCGGCGAATTTCTTGACCTGACTAATCAAGCATTGCGGAATATTAACATGGGGAAAATGGATCACTTACCTTATTATCAGGAGGTTCCCAAGGTTCAAGTCCTCATGCAAGCGGAGTTATCTCCCCAAGGCGCAGGAAGGCCCCCAGCCGTGGGGCACTGGCAACTCCTGATCACAAAGGAGAACAAACCATTTCAAATCTGTTTGCATGGCAAAATAAAAGGTTCGACAGAGCGTGCAGAAGTGATTTTCGTCTGCCCCAATTCCGAAGAAGAATCATCAGTGGCCCGCGAATCCGAACAAACCTCAGGCCTTTAGCCAAATTGGCTTCGCCACTAAGGAGCCAGGTGACATAAGCGACTGGTGAGTAATCACTTGATCAGGCACACCAGCACGCTTCTATCTCCTGAAACGGCCCACATCATGGCAACCGTCATGAGTTTCGCGCCTATTCTCGCATACGAAAGGCTAGATGATGGATAAGGCTCGGAAGTTATTGCTTGCGTTCGATAAGAAAATTCGTCCCTTCCCAGTGCTCGCTTTCAGTCCAGAAAAAAGTGAATTCGACATGATCAATGTTCTTAAGGTTAATATCAGCGTAGTATATTCCAAGCCCGCTATCGCTTAAAACCATGAGCCGAGTATGCTCCCATCGGTCGGTTGTGTACGTTAATTCCGCCGGTGCTCCCACCGCAATACGAAGAGTTTTTTCATCATTCCGCCACAAACGCCGTTTATGATTGAATTGCCAAAACACCCACCGCGATTGTGTGGAATGTTCAGCAACATACCTCGAGCGGACCACATCCTGTGTTTCGAACACCCGTCCCAGTTGCGAGGACCGTAACAGTTTGACATATTCCGCATGAGCCCAAACCAACGGCATCGCTGACCCGGACGGTCTGCCGTAAAACAATTCCCGCTCGGGAACATCAGGCGAATCCCACACTTGTTCCGGTATGAGTCCTCCCTCCGATGCTGCCCCTTCCATGGCACTCAAATAAAGAGCAG
Organism: Bacillota bacterium; assembly: GCA_021797515.1. Classification (GTDB taxonomy): domain Bacteria; phylum Bacillota; class Sulfobacillia; order Sulfobacillales; family Sulfobacillaceae; genus Sulfobacillus_C. The sequence continues at coordinate 13,948 of JAJZZP010000011.1, forward strand.
GATTTTCCCCGGTGGCTAAAGCGTAATGGCCACGTTCGCCGGCCAACAGAGGCCATAGTCTGCCGATTCCGGTGCCCAAGTATGGTGAGCCATCCTCCCGTTCTCCATAGCCATCGTGATTGTATCGATGCCATAGCGGGCCATAGGGCATGTCTTGCCTGAGCAATGCATCGTATGCCTCGACAGACTCAACGATGTTCGGATCGCTGGGGGATTTAAGTCCATGTCGTACGAGTTCCAAAAATCCGCCGTCAATTACCATTTCCTCAGGATATAGATTAGGGGCACCCGCCGGCAAATTTTTTATCGGAACCCATCCATGATGAATATTGCCGTCAGGGCTTTCCGGCTCGGCAACATGAATACGAACATAATGACGAGGAAATCTTTCATCGATAGCCCCGTTTTCAGTAAATGTCCAGGAATCAAGGTGGCTTTGCCAATAATCTGCGACGGTTTCGGCATAGTCTGCAGCCACCTCATCTCCACGATCACGGGCCATTGCGGCACCCATAACCAAAGCGCTGACACATGCGGCGATGGTAGCCGGCGAATAGCCTCCGTCCTCTTCCCAACGCTCTTGTTCAGTGACGGGTCCTGCCTGAACTAAATATGCCATGGCGCGTTTTACCATGGGATAGGCATCTTCCCCGGAACGCATAGCGTCCAACTGATGAAGCCGGAACGCCAAATGAACGGGGAATGCAGTCTCATCCAGTTGAGATCCATTCCAATAGGGTGTCCCATCCAACCAAAAATTTTGTGCCCAAGACCCATTGCCTCGTTGGGTTGCCATTAAAAACAAAAGTGACTGCCGCGCTGCGTTAACATCTCCCAACGCAATGAAGGCGTTGGCTGCTTCCACCATATCTCGCGGCCACACTAGATGATATCCCCCAATATTGCCATCGCCGCAGACCTGTCCCCAGGGAATGGACAAAGAAGCAATAATGCCTCCGGGAAAAAGTTTCCCATGATGTGTCTTTAACACCATTGCCGATATGCGCTGCATGCGGGCGTGCTCATCTTGCTCCGGTAACAAATGGGGCAAACTGGCCAAATAATTCTGCCATCCCGCGATGTAGTGGGATTCAATATTAGCATATTCATGAAGCAACGTTAAATCAGCGGTAAATTGCGCTTCCGACTGGTTTCGCCCAAAACTCATAACGACGGTCTGAACACTGTGATTACGAAAGTTGAGCTCTGCCGTTAGCGCAAGATTTCCATTGTGTGCCTGGTCATACTCAGTCAACTCGTGGTTTCGGCGCAACAAGGTCCATCCATCGGAAACCCCCACAAATCCAACGCTTTGTCTTAGGAACGGCACTGTAGACGTGATGCACAGACAAATACCGTCACGCCAGGCCAACAGTCCCGGGCGCCCCCTGAGTGTCGTGGTACTAGCAAAATTGCCTGCACCTTGATTTCCAATATGGGGCGCCGCTAATAAAAACACTCGATAATCGCCAGGTTCACCCTTAAGCACGGTAAACTCAGTATACTGCACTAAGGCATTGCCACTCGGCCAGGTTACGACCCGTTTAGTGATACGGAACCGGCCACCAGGATCTTCGTTAATCATTTGAAAGGCCGGAGCGTCTTGATGAATGTATTCAAATTGATGCGTTAAATCGCGTTTTTCTTCCCAAAATCCGCCATCTCGGGAAATCACCAGCAGTTGTACGTCCCGTGTATTGGCTACATCCATCCGGGGAAAATAAATCTCATTTAAAATTCCGTGAGATAAGGTAAACCATACCGTCGAACAGACATCTATAGCAGTTCCCACACCAGCTTTGGCGCTACTGGTCCACCGAGCGTCAACACCAGGTTGCCCGGGCGCTTGCATGAGACCATCTTCCTTTCCCCATCAATCACAGAATGTATGTAAAACATCTAACGAATTTCATTGTAGCATACACGTTGGTGAAAATCGGGCGGCCTGACTGCTATTTAGCGCGTCCAAAATTGTTCCGCATTTTTCAGAAATATGTTATCGCGTAACTCAGGGTCAGTGATCATGTGCAATAGTCGATTACGGTGATCAGCCGCAGACTCCTCCAAAATGGGAACATCGCTACCGTAAATGATGCGATCGGGGATGGTCTCAAAAATCTTCTGCAGGCGCTGTGTTGGCACGGCGAAACGGGGCGACCCAATAGCAGCGGTGTCAAAATATAGATAGGGATAATCCCGGCTCATAGCAACAAACTCATTCATTTCGTCAAATCCCAAGTGAGCCACCTGAACCTTAAGTTCGGGATAGCGTGCCATCAGCCGGGCAAATGGCCGCCACCCCACAAATGCGTTGACGTGAGGTTCCCGCCCTGCATGAATGACCAGGCCCCGTTTACGCTCTACCACACCGTTCATGACCGGCGCCAAACGCGGGTCATCAACTGACACTTGCTGCACATTGGCATGGATTTTGAACCCATCGAAGTTCCAATCATCCAGAAAATGCTGCACGAGTACGTCCAGGTTCTTGTCGTCAGGATGCACGGTACCGAACAAATGAAGCCCCTGGTGTAAATTTCCGAAGTCATAAAGCCACGCATTCAAGGATTCGGCCATGCCCGGTTTGTGGGCATAGACCAACACCGAAATTTGGTCCGCACCTCCCTCGCGCAGGCCCTGCAACAATTCGTTGGCCTGTTGCCTGCGATAGTAAATATTCCATCCTGCAGTGGCAAACCACCGATCGATCGCATTTTTTAGCGGCGGGGGAAAAAAGTGCACATGGCCATCATGATATTTCACAAAAAGTCCTCCTCCCGTTAATGCGTTATCTATTATAATAGAATCACGTTATTCCTGAAGTTTAACCCTGTCACCATGCCCCAGCGAAATGAACTTCCGAATGGCCAAACAATTACTATTTCCTGCCCAAAGACGTTATGCGGTTCGATCTTATTCAACGATGTACCTACTCATATTTCGGTATACTAGGATTGTGACAGGAGGCGTGATGTTTCGTGGAGACTTTATTGAGCCCAACCATGGACTTCATTTTCAAACGCATCTTTGGCAGCGAGGACAATCGTGAAGTTCTGACTGATTTTTTAAATGGCGTGTTTGAGGACTCAGGTCAACCACGCGTAACACATGTAGAGCTATTAAACCCCTTTCTCGACAAAGATCAAGGCGATGATAAACTTGGTATCGTCGATGTACGCGCACGCACAGAAACAGGTACGCTGCTGAACATTGAGATTCAGGTGGCTCCGGACCCTGATTTTGACCGCCGCTCGTTATACTACTGGGCTAAACTTTATACGGAGCAAATCATCGAAGGGCAGCCCTATAGTGAATTACACCCTACTATCACCATAAATATCTTAGATTTTGTGATGCGACCGGAGTCCTCGGTGCACACCGTATTTGAATTACGAGAACGACTGTCAGGGAAAAATTTTTCCGATGCCCTTTCGTTGCACTTTCTCGAACTTCCAAAATTTCGTCGTCAACCATCGACCATAGACAGTCGGTTAACCCAATGGCTGTTGTTCCTGACGTTACATACCCATGACCAATTGGAGGGACTTGCTATGCACGATCCACTTGTCAAGAAGGCCGTTACCAACCTCGAATGGCTCAGCCAGGATCGCGAAACCCGCGAACTTTATGAAGCGCGGCAAAAAGTATTAAGAGACGAACTCTCACGAATCGAAGGAGCGCTCCGTAAGGGACGAGAAGAAGGCCGGGAATTGGGACGAGAAGAAGGTCGGGAGTTGGGACGAGAAGAAGGCCGGGAATTGGGGCGAGAAGAGGGCCGGGAATTGGGGCGAGAAGAGGGCGTCCGCATTCACGCGCTGACCACCGCCCAAAAAATGTTAGCTGCAGGTATTCCCATAGCACAAATTTGTGAGTTGGTCGGCCTCACGCCCGCCGAAATGACTCACTTACTCGACGGTACGGAAACTCGCTGAGTGGTCTGATCTGAATGATTGCTCACTAGGGTCACCACGAACTGCTATTGTTCTTCCTATTACACGAGCTATTGGAGGGACTTGCTATGCACGATCCACTTGTCAAGAAGGCCGTTACCAACCTCGAATGGCTCAGCCAGGATCGCGAAACCCGCGAACTTTATGAAGCGCGGCAAAAAGCATTAAGAGACGAACTCTCGCGTATCGAAGGAGCGCTCCGTAAGGGACGAGAAGAAGGCCGGGAGTTGGGACGAGAGGAGGGTCGGGAGTTGGGACGAGAAGAAGGCCGGGAATTGGGGCGAGAAGAGGGCGTCCGCATTCACGCGCTGACCACCGCCCAAAAAATGTTAACTGCAGGTATTCCCATAGCACAAATTTGTGAGTTGGTCGGTCTCACGCGCGCCGAAATGTCCCACTTACTCAACGGTACGGAAACTCGCTGAGCGATATCTCCCAAATCGGAGTGTCAATTTGTCGGTAACCCTCTGCCATCCGGTCAACAGATACACAAAAGGGGGATGACCTTGTCGTACCATGACCCGCATTTTTCTGCTCAGCACTTTATTGACTATAATTGCGCACAACGCCAGATTTCGCCTTCCGATTTCGGGATTCGTCCAGACGTTGTCATCTCCTATGTTGGAGATTTTGCCAACCAAATCACCCATTGGGAGTTGAAACCAGCCACAGTTCGACATTCCCGTAGGCAGGTCTTTTATAACGAAAGGCTCACTCTAATTCCCGGTCCTGTTGGTGCCCCACAAGCCGCCATTATCCTCGAAGAACTGAAGTACCTTGGTGCCCAAAGAATATGGGTCTTGGGCTACGCGGGCAGTTTGACCCCGTTGTTCCCACTAGGCACTTTGGTGGGAGTTCACCGTGCCTACTGCGACGAGGGTACTTCACCTCACTACGGAAAATACGGTTGGGGGATATCCAGTCAAGCCCTGGCACAATGTCTATCTCAACGATCCCATTTGGCGTGGGGGGAGATTTGGACCACCGATGCTATATATCGAGAAACCCCGGTCAAAATCCGCTACTTTACCAACTTAGGCTGTCAATTAGTCGACATGGAAACTTCTTGTTATTTTCATGTAGGCCAAACTTTGGGACTCGATGTGAGTGCCCTGATGGTGGTGAGCGACGAACTTTATCACGCATGGCGCCCAGGGTTTGGGTTGCCATCAGTGGTTACTGGGGTCGAATCGGCATACCAATTGCTGTCTGAAGCCTTGCAACTTCCTCCAAGCTACTCTGAAAACAGCAGTTGACGCAATAGTGTGATGGTGTCAGCAACTTGCCATCCTCGAGACAACGGAGGATTAGGAACGAACCAAGTGGCCTGAATTATTGCAATTCCCGCGGCGTTCGCAGCATTAACGTCATTCATGGTATCTCCCACTAACACGGCCCGTGCTGGCTCCACTCCTAACGTTTGCAACGCAGTCTGTATTCCCTGTGGCCAGGGTTTCGGCTGTGGCACATCTTCAGCGGTGACTACTACATCAAAAGTCTTCGATAAATCGAAGTAATCCAATGTAATGGATGTGGTATCCCTTTCTTTATTTGTCACAATGGCGAGTTTTCTCCCATGGCTACGCAAGTCCTTCACGAGTTGCAAGATATCTTCGGACATCGATAGGGTAGCATGTCCCTGACGGTAACATTGTAAATATGTCGTCAGCATCTCTGGCCACCGTGAACCGAATTCCCGAGAAAAGATCACGGATTCTGCCGGACCAAACAAAGCATGCACATCAGCATCGCTAAGAGTTTTGTGTCCATACTTTGAAAAAACATGTTGAAAGCAACGCGTGATCATGGGCACGGTGTCAATCAAAGTGCCGTCCAAATCAAATAAGATTGCATCAAACAGAACAAAATCCCCTGCCTTTCATTTTACCCGGGTCACATCTGAAGACAATTCTGCCAAACAAGTCGAGCCCACCGGCAACACTTTTTTAGGGTTGGCTAATCCCTCTGGATCGCAGGCATTTTTCAAAGCCCATTGCGCTTGAATTACTGCCGGAGACATTTGCCAGGTCAGTTCTTCCATCTTTTCTAAACCCACTCCATGTTCTCCGGTAATCGACCCCCCAAGTGCCAGACACATGCGTAAAATTTCACTGCCAGCCTGACGTACTCGCTGCACCATGTGAGCATCTTTATCATCATACAATAAGAGTGGATGTAAATTGCCGTCACCCGCGTGAAACACGTTGGCAATACGGATGTCGTAATGCTCCCCAATTTCGCCGATCTTTCGCAATGCCGAAGGCAGCTGACTTCTAGGAATTACACCGTCTTGGACATAGTACCGTGGTGCCAAGAGTCCCATGGCGCCAAAAGCGGTTTTTCGATTCGCCCACCATAACTCCCGCTCCGCGGCCGATCTAGCAATCCGGATATCCCGTGTAGGAAACTTCCCTAACAGGTGAGTAATTAACGATTGCTCTTCCTTTACCTCTGGCGCCGGACCGTCAACTTCCACCAGAAGTACTGCAGCGACTCCCGGAGGATAGCCGACTCGGTAAACGCCTCGTTCTACGGCTTCAATCGCCAGAGGATCCATTAGCTCTAACGCAGCCGGAATTACACCGGCGGCAATGATCGCTGAAACCGCTTGACTGGCTTCTTGAACATCATCAAACAATACCATGGTTGTGGCCCGGGATTGGGGCAACTCCACAATGCGGGCCCAAATCCCGCTGACTATGCCCAACATGCCTTCAGAACCTACCATTAGGCTTTTAACGTCGACGGATTCGGCGAAATCTGCCAAACTCCCCAGCAGTTCCACGTCACCGTTAGGCCATACTACTTCAAGTTGTTTTATGTGATTTAACGTCACTCCAAATTTCAAACAATGCGGGCCACCCGAATTCTCAGCTACGTTGCCACCCAAAGTACAAGCTTGTTGTGAGGAAGGATCTGGAGCATAGTAATAACCAAACGGGGCCAACGCTTCAGAAAGTTTGCGATTAACTACACCTGGCTCACAGTAGGCAACCCGATTGTACCAGTCTATGCTGCGAATCTGATGCATCCGTGACAAGTGGACTACGACGGCGCCATCTAAGGGTATTGCCCCGCCGGACAGACTAGTTCCAGCTCCGCGGGCCACATAGGGCACGCGTTCCCGATAGAGATGCGACACAACCGCATGGAGTTGTTCCCGATCTGCAGGCAACACCACTGCGCTAGGCCGTGCTTTTTCCAAAGTATAGCCATCAGTCCCATAGCTATCGAGTAAAATGGGATCCTCTAACAATTGACCTGCACCAACTATCTCGCGAAGTCCTTTTTTCCAGTTACTATCGCTCATACTTCGCCCCCTGGTACGCTTCCCATAGTAAATCCACCGTATGTCGCACTGGCACCTCCCGCCCTTGCCTATTAAGCCCTGCAGCAATCTGCAACTGACAGCCTGGGTTTCCTAATGCTACCGCATCGATATCCTGTGGAATGTCAGAAACCTTGTAGGCTTGCAGCGTTCGAGCCATTTCTGGATGCGTTAAATTATAGGTTCCGGCGGCACCACAACAGCGGTCTGCATCCGGCATTTCCACCAATGCATATCCCGCCCCTTGGAGAAGTTTTCTGGGGGATTGCCGTATTCCCTGAGCGTGGGCCAAATGACAGGCGTCATGCATACTGATACGCCGTCCGTTGACGGGAAGCGACGGCAATCCTAATTGCACTAAAACATCGCTAATGTCTTTCACTGCCGCGGCAAATCGCACCACCCTGGCATAAATCGGATCCTCTGGTGAGAACAGATCACCATACTCCTTCATAAAGGCACTGCAGCCTCCCGATGTTACCGCTACATCCCCACTGGCGCTCTCATCGAACGCGGTTAAGTTTTCCAGAACCAAGTCTCGCAACGCTTGCGTATCTCCAGAATGGTATAGAAGTGCCCCGCAACACGTCTGCGATTCGGGATTTACAACACGGGCTCCCGCAATTTGCAACAAATCGTAAGCCTTTTGGTTGGTCTCCCCATAAACTGCCTCCATGACACACCCTCTAAACAGCATCACGTTTCGGCCATCTTTCACTGGGACCATAGCTGGTCTTGCCACTTCTCCAGTTTTTTCGGGCAATCCTGATGCTAAAGACAGCGCATCAGGAGGAATCCACTCTGGAAACCATGACATGGCCCGTTGTACTAGACGGTAACGAGACCAGTTCAACAACCGCTTAAACCGCAGACGTCCACGCCGCGTGGAAAGAAAATACCGAAGTGGTTTGACCACTGACAGTGCCATTCCGGTTTGGGACGCAATTCGAAATTGATTGACCATATGGCCCACTGGAATATGAGCTGGACAGGCTTCTTCACAGGCTCTGCAATCCAAGCAATCATCCAGGTGATTCAGTCCCGTTTCACCGATATTGATTCCACTGGAATATTGGGCTAACAGCCATACACGCCCTCGTGGTGATTCAGTTTCCACCCCGGTCACCAGGTAAGTTGGGCAACTTGAGAGACATAAACCACAGTGCACGCACGATTCATTGATCATCGTCGCCACCTAAGACAGTGAAGGGATCGAAATGAGACTTGAGCCTGGCGATGATTTCTTGGGTAGTCTTTTCAGCTTGCATCGTAGGGAATCCATCTCCTCGGGTCGGCATGGCAACGCCGCCCATTTTCCTAACTTCCGAAATCCAACGCGCAGCCTCGGTGCTGGCTACCGGCAGCCAAAACCATCCGGTTTGCCATTCTAACAGCAGTTCAGGCCCGGCTTGTTGAGCCCAGGCAGCGAGGCGTGATCGGGGCACAGCCCCGGTCACCGCTGGGGTGTCGGGACTCATCCCTAGTTTGCCGTGGTCGGCAATCAAATCGGCCGTCCCTAAGGTTTCTTTTAAGTAGCCGACCATAGCCGAATATCCCTGCCACTCAGCCAATATCTGATAATCTTCTGGGGTTCCCCACCCGAGAATCTGCGCCCACAATTTCCCCGGTTGTGAAAGACGTTCCAGCCACTGAGGCACCTCAGACAGCGGCCGTGTCCACAGCCACGCAGATTGGGCATGAGGCAGCGGTGATACTTTGAGAGTGGCCTCCAAGATGATGCCAAATCTCGTACGGCTTCCCAAGAACAACCGATGGAGGTTAAAACCCGCGACGTTCTTTACCACCTTAGCCCCCAAATCCAGCACACCAAAAGCTGGGGTCCACACTTTCATTGCGACGACACGGTCAGCAAACGGTCCCCATCCTGCTCTCCAAGCACAATCCAGGCCCATGCCCAGTATCGCCCCCAAGGTGTCATCAATGCCATCGGGAACCTGATACGGGATCCACTGTCGGAACGGTGCCAAAGCCTGGTTGAGAGATGATAGGGTAACACCAGCCCCCGCCGTCACCAACAAATCATCTGCCATCGGTTCGACTGCCGGCGACCAGTTGTCTGACCGCCACACAAAATCATGCAATACTGGTTCACTGCGCTGCTGCCTGCCCACTACAGAAATCCGCTGGTGTGATTTCAAAGCGGAGTGGGCCATGGCTTCCAATGTTTCGGCTGAGGTCATCGATTGTCCTCCTGCCTTTTAGAAATTATCCCATAACATTCGATTTGAGAAGCGAATTTTCCTGCCTGAGAGGAGAACTTAAACTATGCCAAATCATCCCCACGACGATAATCACCATACCAATCATGCCAAACTTGTCGGGCCAGGCGGTACCAAATATAATCGCAGACAACAAAACCCTTAACACAATTTCCATCGCTTGTGAAGCTTCTATCCGTGCCAGCCACATGGCACGGCCTTGAGACAGGTCTGTGGCGACGACTGCAGCAAATATTGCCGCAACCAAAGTATAAAGCGTCTCTGACCAATGGGGTGGGCCCTACCGTGATAGCGCCGATGCCCCCAATGACAGACCGAAATGGAATGCTTCCCAGCGTCATTCCTAATGTTCGCTGATACACATCGAATGGGCCAAACTCTCGGACAGATCGCATCATTTGGCGGTTTCCTAACGGATAGGCAACCGCTGCGCCGCCAATTGGAATCAGCACCCACCAAACGCCTGCTCCCGCCACGTCGGCGACAGACCATTGGGTTAACACAACAACCAATATCAAAAATGACGGCCACAGCGCAAAAAGCGGCAAGTGACGGTCCTGAGATGAAACCCCCTCCGATAATAGGCACTAACAAACTGCCAGCTACTATGGTTAGGCGGTACGCAATAATAAAGTTTATGATTGGGGTTGCGGCTTGACCACATAATTCCACTCCCCATGAAAGGTCTGGCGTTCGATGTTGAGCGCGTTCATGGT
>JAJZZP010000090.1 GCA_021797515.1 Bacillota bacterium
ATCTCAGTAGCATTTTCCCGCATGATAACACTCCGTTTTTGGTTGATTTGGCATGCACCTTAATTATACCAAAAACCCAGTATTCATGCGGGTTTTGCGGTCTTTTCCCCCATTAGATTTGTTGTGATTTCGAGGTGCGAAAGTCAAGTATGTATGTGAAAACATCACACACCTGTCTCAAAAGCCCAATGGGTTTTGGAGGTACTCCGACGCACAAAAACTCCTTATGGGTTTTAGGTTGGGGTTCCATCACATAAATTCCCCATCGCGGGAAAATCCCGTCGCGCAATATTCAGGCATCGAATAGGTTCTTCCGAGCATATCTCAGTCAGTCCATTCTAACTTCCTTGAGATTCGTCGCTTGCTATCACATTTTTTGTGTGCTCTAAATCTTCTTGTTCGAGCTCCTGGATTCGACGGTATTCCTCAGTAAGGGAATAGCAACGCTCTACAATATGGTCGAGCGGAGTAAACGGGTGAAAAATCTCTCTAACTCCCAATTCTTTGAGAAATTTTTCGTCCCTTTCTGGAACTATTCCGCCTACTACAATGGGTAACCTACCGATTCCATGCGCCTTCATCTTGGCGGCGAGGATGGGGATCATCACTTTAGAAGAAGCATCCATCAAGCGGTAGCCGATTATATCAACATCTTCTTGCAATGCGGTTTCGACGATTTCTGATGGAGTCTGGATTCCGCCCAGAATGACTTCAAAGCCTCCGTTGCGCAAGGCGTTGGCAATCACCCAATACCCGCGCTGGTGGTAGTAATCATCTCGGCTTAAGAGGAATTTTATGCGCCGTACGCTTGTCATAGGTCTCCTCCTCCACTAAGTTAATGAGCTTGTTATGCGAGTACCATCGGCGGGTGACACTCGTAAGGACCTTGGGGTCCTTGCTTATAGGCCCGCGCCTTAAGTTTGGCAAATTCTCCATGAGTCAATCCGCACTTTACGGCGGTGATGAGGGGCCCTACCATGTTGTGGCCTGCTTGCATTGTCTCCAACAGGTCCTCCATGGCCACGGCCAATTTCGCGTTGTCGCGCTCATTGCGGACCTTTTCGAGTCGCGCAATTTGTTTGTCTACCACTGAGACATCATATTCGTGGATGCTCTCAAAGTCCGCGTGTTCCTGCAGCACCGTCATCGCACGGCTTTGCAGGTCGTCCTCCGACGCAAAAAGATGGACGCCCACTAATGCCTTTTCTCCATGGTCGAACTCCTCTTGATTTTTCACCGCCGCTATCCGGATTTCGTTGCACATCCAATCCCAGGCCTCAAATCCACCACCTTTAACGTCAATGGACTCGATCAATTTCATGACCTCTGCTTCTAGTTGATTTGTCAGCCACTCGACGTAATAAGATCCTCCCAGGGGATCAATCACGTCGGTAATTCCTGTTTCCCATTCGATGATTTGCTCCGTCCTGACCGATAGCAGAGCGGAAAATTCTGTAGGGGTGGCCAACGCTTCATCAAAAGAATTAATGTGAAGCGACTGCACACCTCCCATGACGGCGGCCAGGGCGTAAATGGTGCTACGTATCAGGTTATTGAAAGGTTCGGCCTTTGTCAGGGTGGGTGCGTATGTCTGGCAATGCATTCGGGCCATTAGTCCTTTGGGATCATGGGCTCCGTAGCGCTCGCGAAAAATTCGGGCCCATACCCTTCGTAACGCGCGAAATTTCGCCACCTCCTCAAAAAACTCGGGGCCAGCATTCACAAACCATGTAATGCGATGTAAGAAATCGTCAATCTTCAACCCTCTAGACAAGAGCGCATCACAACCGCTCATTGCGATTGCCGTCCCGAATGCGATTTCCTGAGCTGCTGTACAGCCTCCTTCCCTGACATTGCGCATGTCGAGATATCCTGCGTTAAACAACGGTACTGAGCGGGCGCAGTATTCCATGATGTCCAAACACTCGGGTTCAGGACGCATGAAATTCGACATACTTCCCCGAAGATTTTCCCAGGCAATGCCCCGTTGTTCCGCAATGATAAGGTAACTGGCCAGCGAGTAGGCCGAACCGCAAATCATATGCACAGGATATTTAACTATATCAATCCCATCAAATAGCGTTTCATAGTCATACAGCGTATCTAAGGCCACGCCTCCATGTCCAACCAAGCCTTGGACTCGCTCGTCATCACTGTCGGCACGACTACCCCCGCCATCATCCCGCACAAAAGACAGCGCGGTCGCCCCGTGAGCAATAAGATATTTCCATCGCTGATTCGTTTCCTCGGCTGTTCCCAAACCGGTTACTTGGCGGATATGTGGACGCCGCGTAAGGTACCCACCGGGAAATATATTCCGGGTATAGGGATAACTTCCGGGAAAAGAGATGTCACCCATAAAATCTGTCTCCGCAATATCTAACGGGGTGTAAAGAGGTTTTAGAGATACACCGGATGACGTCTGGTGTTTCATGGCAATGTCCGCCTTACGCAAGACTCGCGTCAATTCATCTTGGTAGTGTTCTTGAATTTCCTGCAGTTCTTTGATCAGTTCCGGTGTAAACACTGGTCAACTTCCCTTCCAGAATTTAGATGGCTGTGCCAATGTTTTGCCGCTTAAGTAAGCAGCGCAACAATCCCTTGCTCTTCCACGACTTGTCTTAACCGCATCCCCAATTCCGTGTGGTCTTTGATCTCCTGGAGTGCCGCTATCGGGGTCACACGTTGTTTCCCCAACCGAAGAATCTCCAGATGCCGCAATTTATCGGGCATGCTATGGCAATAGGCGTCCATTTTTTCCCGTACCACGTCATCGGATTTTTCAACAGTTCCCCAAAAATCCACTAGTCGCGCCTTTAAGGTCTTGCCCGCAGGATTGGCCACCAAGCTTTGGGCTAGTACCACATATTCCGGTACTTCATAAGGGGCTAAATGCCTTATGCAGTGCTCACGGATTTCCTGAGCTGAGAGTTGAGATCCGGGCTTGGGAACCACCACGGCCTTCACCCGTTGTGCAAACACGGGATCGGGAACACCCACGACGGCCACCCCCAAGACCTTGTCATTAAGATAAATTTTGTTCTCCACCTCGATGCAGTAAACATTTTGTCCCCCTCGCACAATCATGTCCTTTTTCCGATCTAACAGCCAGAGATACCCATCTTCGTCAATTTTTGCCCAATCCCCCGACAGGACATACCCGTCCTTTCGGAAAGTTTCCTGCGTACGCTGGGGTTCGTCCCAGTATCCGGCATTGGTTTGCTGCCCCTTGTAACCCACTTCGCCAATTTGGTTTGGCACTATAATCTCTCTGCCCTCCTCATCGAACAGCGCAATCTCCGTGTTGGGAGTGGCCAGTCCACAACTGGTAATTTTTCTTAAAGCATCGTCCGTGGGCAACGCAAACCCCAAAGCCGTACTTTCCGACACCGATCCCCCGTTGATAGCCGCAACCGGGGAAAACTCCTGCATCAGCTGATGGATGAAAGCCTCTGAAGCAGCATGGCCTCCGAATACCACCTTTTTCAACGTTGAACAGTCATAGTGATGAAATTCTGGATGATTCATGATCATCCAGAGCATGACTGGAGCCGCAACGCATGCCGTCACCCGCTCTTTTTCTAACAATTTGATCGCTTCCAGAGGAGTAAAAGAAGCCATCACAATCAGTCGTGCCCCGGTCAAGAGCGCTGGAATAAAATTCGCATACACGGCTGTATTATGATACAAGGGTGCCATACATAAGACGGTGTCGTCGGGGCTCAAGGTTTGGCAGTCAATCAAAGCCTCTGCGCAACCCAACGCATTGATGTGCATCGTCATGGTTCCCTTGGGGGCGCCTGTCGTGCCTGAGGTAAATGAGATGGCGCAGAGGTCCCATTCGTCAATTGTTTCAGAAACCTGATCGGCTATCATGTGTTCCATCAACTGAGTCAAGGCAACTGTTCCCTCGCGCGCTTCGCCAATCATAAAAATCTCGCGCACACTGCCTATGCGGTCCTTAACAGGGCTGACCTTGGTATCCCAGATTTCCGGCGACACGATGAGGCCTCTGGCCTGCACCTTGTTGATTTGTGCGGCAATGCCTTCGGGTGCAAGGCCAAGGTTGATCGGTGTGGCAATACCACCTAGGGTGACGGTGGCCAGATATCCCACCACATATTCCAAACTCCCGAGACTGAGCAGGCACATTCGGTCCCCTTTTTGAAATCCGTAGTGATGCCGCAGATGGCTAGCTAGGCTGTTGACCTTCTCACCTATGCCCGCCCATGTTATCCGAGTTTCTCCAGGATAAAATACGTAGGCTTCTTCGTCTGGGATCTCCTGCACGTTTTTCCTAAACACTTCGACGAGGTTTTGAGGGCGGTCGCGATATGCCCAAATTTTTGATCCTTCCCATGCGATTCCTCTCCCAGTCGGAGCACGAAGTTGTTCGACTTTGGTGGCCAAATTCGGATATTTATCCCGCCAAGAGTGCCCCATCCCTATCACAGGTCCTGCGACTTGCCACGATCCCATCATTCCCTTCTCCCCTCTTAGGTTTTATTGGCAACAGATAAGGTACACTCTCCCATTTATTTGACCGTTTAGTAAAAATTTTACCGTTTGTCTTATTTGGAAGAATACTCGTTCTTTATTTTATTGTCAATATACGAGAACCTTTAGAGGCCATAAAACATTACCTTGAGTTTCGGTGCGCCAAGATAAGCTGATCGGTGCAATTCCGGCCTCTGTAAGGACCATCCCTCCACGGAGAATCGAGTTTTGGCTCCGAGGCCGGGAGGCCTCGCATTAAGCGTAAACAAAGGATGTTCCGACCATAACCCTGCGGGGTAAAGGATCCGAAATGGGCACACATTACAACTTTCCTAACGTCCGATCACGTAGAAGCGTGCAGACTTTTCAGGACCATGTTGCTCTGACCTCTCATGGCCCCACATGGCGGGCTCAGAGGGCAGCGGTTAACGCATCAATGCAGCAGGGAAAGGATGGATCAGCAATGGGTAGTGGTCAAGGCTTGCCGCTTGATCTCCAGGAGAAGGCACTGCAGGCGATTTGCCGTCAGTATGGCGTGGTCCAATTAGCTAGCACTATTCGGATCGGTTTTACGGGGCGATTTCACGGTCCAGAGCGATATCGACGTCCTTTGCACGCTGACGCCCGATTCACCGGTTCACGGGTTTGACTGGCTCCAGATCTATTCGACTCTAGATCATTGCGGAACCCTTTGATATTACGCCAATCGATTGTAGGATGTGCTGCGCACCCAATGTTCGCCATTGATGGTGATGATGCGACAGGCGTCTTGAAACGCTTTGGTCTGATAGTGAAACGTATATGACACGTTAAACTGCTGTGCGATCCAGGCCCGGACCAATGGTTCGGGTCCATGCATTTCCGCTGGAAACCCCACGTCGGCAGGCCACTGGTTCATCACCACGTCGACCAGTTGTTGCTCTTGTTCGGGCGTTAATTGAGCCACCCGTCCGGGGCAGACGTCCGCCACCAATCCCGCTAACCCGTCCTGCCGAAACGCGTCCACGTAGTGGACGATGGTGAGGATCGAACGACCGAGCACTGCGGCGATCCGGTGGTACGTGCCCTCCAGTAATATCATCTTAATGGCCTGATAGCGTTCATGTATTCCCGGAGGTTCTTATCAATTTCCGCCTGGATCTCGGGGGTGCACGGCGCCTCGGGTAATTGGGGTTTTCTCATGAATAGATTCCTCACCTTGTATTGAAATAATGAGGCTAGCATACAAGAAATGGCTGGTACTATCCAATCCCTGACGACGCGGTTGGGAGACTCGACATCAACCTAAATCCCAGTATTTTTTTCCGAAATATATAGAAGAACTGAACCGGGCAACATTTGTACTCTCTTAGAACGTGCGTAACCGCTGGGATTGGGACCCAAATATTCGATTTGTTAGTCCGGATGTGCCGCCTTCACACTCCCGGCGGCACAACCCACTCAGACAGAGTAATCGGTCCCGAGCCAGCCCATTGTCTTGCCAAAACAGCTAGACAGCTACCTATGCTCAGGTCAAGCGCGTCGAAACACTCGATAGACTCCGGTACAGGTTGCTGCCACAAGACCCGCGTCATCATAAACCTCTCCTGCGGCAAAAACAGTAGTTCCTCCAAATTGTGTTACATGTCCCCGGCCGATTACGGTGTGTTTCACACGCAGCAATCGATGATATTGAATATTGAGAGTGATGGTCACATGCCGTACCACATCGTCTGGCCACGCCGAACGAACCGCCGCCCCCAAAATTCCGTCAAATAAGTAAGCCACGATGCCACCATTGATCGCGTCAGTGCCGCCACCACCACGGTGATGGTCTTGTACCCGCAATTCCAGATACGACTCCCCCTCAGTCGCCTCAACAACATCGATGCCTGCCCAGGAATAAAATGGATGAAGGTTATTCATTTCTCCGTTCAAGTCACCACCCCTTCCGGTCCAGTACCCGATTGCACCGCATAGGAACACACGTGAAAGAGCCTTCGTCCCGCATCCGATCTCTTCAGGATACCTTATTTATCACCGGTACAATTTTTTCGATGTCAGGTCTCATTAATTTGACGATATCCAACCAAGCGTAAAATGTGGCCGCGATACACGGCGATCAACTCCTCCAACTGGAGCGTGCCTTCTTCTAGGTACCATCGAGGCACCCAATTTAACGCTCCTAAAATAAAGTTTCGTGTCGCCCGCACAGGCAACGTCATAAACAGTCCCTGAGCCATTCCTTCTTCCAAAATGCGATCTAGCATTTTATCATAATGATGGAGCATTTTCTCCACTTCCTCATGTGCCGGATTATCCAATATCGCCTCAGTTTGTAACAGCGTCACTGAATATGGCATTTCATGACATACAAACCGTATATGCGCGTCAACCCATTGGTGCAAACGATCAACCGGGGATGCCTCAGCGTCGATAGCTTTCGTGATATAGTCAATGGCGGCCTGCGCTCCGCGCTTAAGCACCAAGGACAAAATTTCCTGCTTATCCGGAAAATAGTAATACAAACTCCCCTTGGTCATTTCTAAACGAGAAGCGATAGCTTCCAGGGTGACCCCATGGTATCCCTGCTCTGCCAACACGTACGCTGCCTGCAGCAAAATTTCCTGTCTGCGTCGTTCCTCACGGCGCTGTCGATAGCCTTTGCTTTCTTGACCCGTTGATTCCATGGTTCCCCCTACCCTTCTCATCCTAGTTTCCACGCCGTCACAAAGTGGGATAACACCCCCCATTATGCCGCCTCTAATGCCCGTTCGTCTATTTTCTCACGGGTAAGCCAGCGTCACTAGGATTTTTGATCGGGGTTGGGCCAGTTCCGGATACTTAATGCACCTGACGTGATTGTCCCTGCCAATATTCGTCCCGAAGCACGTTTTTTTGAATTTTTCCGGTGGCGGTCTTGGGAAGTTGCTCCATAAACACCACACGTCGTGGACACTTATAGTGCGTCAATTGTGATCGGCAAAAATCCATGAGGTCTGATTCATGCACGGTAGCTTGCGGTTTTGTTACCACTGCTGCCAACGGCACTTCACCCCATTTCTCATCGGGCACCGCAATAACGGCCACTTCTAACACTGCGGGGTGCTTATAGAGAACCTGCTCGATTTCTACCGACGCGATGTTCTCACCGCCAGAAATGATTAGATCTTTTTTGCGATCCACGATAAAAATATATCCATCTTGGTCTTGGCGAGCCAAGTCACCTGTGTAGAACCACCCTTGTTTGATAGCTTGTGCCGTGGCGTCAGAACGATTCCAATAGCCCTGAAACACATTCGGCCCGCTAACAATCAATTCTCCGATGTCATCAATTCCGACATCGTGCCCTTGACTGTCGACAATCCGTGCTTTCATGTGCATGAATGGCTTACCGATCGAACCCCGTTTCCGAATTGACTGACCATCGGGCATGGTCGACACCGCTGGCGCGGTCTCCGTTAAGCCAAATGCCTCGCGAAAGGAGATACCGTGGTCATCGAAGAATTCTAATACCGATATGGGTACAGGAGCCCCACCTCCTGATGCGAACCGCAAAGCCGACAAATCCCTTCGGAGAAATGATGGCGACTGGATTAGCGCCAACCAATTGGTAGGAATTGCGAACATGCACGTCACCCGTTCTTTTTCCATCCAGTCCAGAGCCACTTCGGGGTCGAATTTGTCTTGCAAAATGACCGTCCCCCCCTTATAGAGCATAGGGGTCGTGAGAATGTTTAGCACTGCATGAAATATCGGATTCACCACCAAAGAGCGATCATTCTCCAAAATGTCCCAGTCTGTAACAAATTCTATGGCATTCCACAAAAACATGTCGTGGGTTAGCATGACCCCCTTGGGTCGACCCGTGGTCCCCGAGGTATAGAGTAACGCCGCCAAGTCCGTGCCCCTCACCGCGGATGCCTGGGTCAAAGGTGAGTGTTCGAACATCCATCGATAAGACCCCCACAAAGTCTCGGAACTGTCGACATTAACCACCTTCATCGAACTCTGGTCCAATGCCGTTACGGTGGCTTCAAATTCTCCCTCGAACAACAACACTTCAGGACGCGCATCATCTACAATAAAGCGGACATCGTCTGCGTTCAAACGGTAATTGATCGGAACAAAAATGGCGCCAATATACGCGCATGCCATCAGGCACACGACAAATTCGGTACGATTCATCATTAATACGGCGACTCGGTCCTGAGATCGTACCCCCATGTCTTGCAACGCTGCCCCTATGATTTGCATCTCACGTTCGAGTTCCGCATAGGTTATGCGTCGATGCCGATCCACCAAAGCCTCCTTATCTGGAGTAATCCGAGCACGGTGACTGATCCAATCAGCGACCCCCACAAAAAACCCCTCCTACTTTTTATTTGATGTGCGTCAATCCCGCGTCTCACGTTCTTTACCTGTTCATGCCGGAAACTACTGGTATAGGGAGCCGTACCGTTGTCTCAGCGCCACCTTGTCAACTTTGCCGGTTACGAGTTTAGGAATGGCATCGACAAATTCAATAAACTGCGGTTTTTTGTACCCAGCTAGAGACAAGCGACAGTAGTCTAGCACCTCCGTCTCTGTTAACACCTCATTCTTTACGACCACAATAAGCGCTTTGATACCTTCTCCCCACTTAGGATGCGGCACGCCAATCACGGCGCTTTCAGATATCTTTGGATGATGATTAAGCACTTCTTCCACCTCGGTGGCAAAGATATTTTCCCCACCACTTTTGATCATGTCTTTTTTACGCGAGACAAAATAATATAAATGGTTCCGATCCATCCGCAACAAATCACCCGTGTGCGCCCAACCGTTCTTCATGTACAATTCCGTCACTTCGGGAGCCTTGAAATACCCCTGACATACGTTAGGGCCCCGAATAATGCACTCCCCGACTTCACCCACCGACACGTCAACATCGTGGTCGTCCACGAGGCGGACGTCACAAAAAGACACTGGCTGACCTACGGCATCTCCGTTGGCGGCTTGCATGGTAGGGGTCGAGATGGTCACTAAGGGACCCGCTTCCGTCAACCCGTAACATTTGGCCACATCCAGTCCAAAGTTGCGGAGCAATGTCTCGTGGGTTTTTTCCGGCAATACTCCACCTGCACTCAGACAACGCTGCATCGAGGAAAAGTCATAGGATTGCGACTGCGAATCGTGGGCCAGCATCGTCCACATTTCGGGCGCCATATACGTATACGTCACCGATTCGCCGGCGATGGCCGATGCCAAATCACTGGGACTAAACCCATGACGCAGAGGAAGAACAACCACGGTGCCTCCGCCGAACAACACAGGAAACACAATGGCATGCAGTCCCGCAGTATGAAACATCGGTATGGCCACCGCGCCCACCTTCAATGTATCGGCACCCAATATTAAATTGAAACCGATGGCATTCCAGATCCAGTTTCCGTGGCTTAACATGGCCCCTTTCGGTTGTCCGGTACTGCCAGATGTGTACATAATTGCTTGAATATCATCCATGTCGGCATCGGGGAGCCCCGGCGACTTCTCCCGTGCACCGTTTCCCATGATGTTTTCATAGGACAAATGGGTGCCAAAATTTCCCTCACCCACGCGGCAAATCCACCGAAGCCCCAGATCGACGGTCGCCTCGCCCACAACTTGTGTCTCTAGAAAATCATGGTAGATGAGCCCGACCGCTTCACTATGCCGAACAAAAAATTGAATGTCCTCGGTGCGCAACCTAAAGTTTAAGGGAACCATACAGGCCCCGATCTTGGACAATGCAAAATTTGTCTCAACCATTTCGATACTGTTATCCAGCAGCAACGCAATTTTATCGTTTTTTCGCACACCCAGGCCCAGCAACCCATGGGCAAGCTGATTAACTCGGGAGCGCAACGCTTGATACGTGATGCGATACGATTGACAAATGACCGCTTCCCGATCCGGTTGATAGTCCGCCCAATAATCCAGTACCGTTGCACAGTTCATTGAGTCCTCCTCCAATCTCCACACCTAAGTCCGTCAACGAAACTCTAGCAAATGACGCATGATAATCATTTTTTGCATTTCCGAGGTGCCTCCGCCAATGGTGTGAATCTTAGCATCGCGCATCATGCGTTCCACGGGAAAGTCCGTAGTGAACCCATAGCCCCCCAGAATTTGCACCGCGTCGGTCGTAGCCGTCATACACATTTCTGACGCGAACAGCTTAGCGTACGATGCCAGCAAGTTGGCCTCGCGCCCCCGTACGCCCCGGTCCATCAGTGCCGCCCCCTTATACACCAAGAGGCGCGCCATCTCCAGATGCATGGCCATGGCCACCAATTTCTCCTGAATCAATTGAAAGGACACCAGCGGCTGACCAAACTGTCTTCGGTTTTGAGCGTAGTCCAATGCAAATTCGTACGCTCCGCGGGCCAGTCCTACCGATAAGGCGCCCATGACCAGCCGTTCGGAGTTCAAGCCGCTCATTAACACCGCTACCCCGCGATTCCATTCCCCTAAGAGGTTCTCCGCCGGAATGCGACAGTCCTCAAACACCAGTTCTCCGGTAGGCGATCCCCGCCAACCCATTTTCTCGAAGGCCTTGCCCCGATGAAACCCGGGAAACGTCCGCTCCACCACAAAAGCACTGATCCCCGCCGATCCCTGGTCCGGTGCGGTTTTGGCGTAAACAATAAAGACATCGCCGATGGGTGCATTGGTAATCAGAATCTTGGTGCCGTTGAGCACATAATGGTCGCCCTGCCGTGTGGCCCGGGTCCGCATCGATACCACATCGGACCCCGTATCCGGCTCGGTCATGGCGATCCCCCCCACGAGGTCCCCCGTACAGGCACCGGGTAAATATTTCTGCTTTAACGCGTCGGCCCCATTTCGCAGTACGTTGTCGTTGAACAAGGTCGCATTGGCCGCAAATGCCACGGCCGTAGATGTACACACCGCCGCGAGTTCTTCGGTGGCAATCATCATATCGAGATAAGTGCCCCCAGCGCCGCCGTAGGTGGGCGGCACAGTGATCCCGAGCAACCCCAGGCTCCCCATCTTCTTAAAATTTTCGGAGGGGAACCGAGCTTCACGGTCAATGGTCGCTGCCCAAGGGGCCACTTCTTGTTGGGCAAATTTGCGGACGCTCTCTTGCAACAACAGTTGTTCCGAACTTAAACTGAAATCCATGATTTGTTCCTCCTCAACAGTTTCACCAAAAGCCCGCGAGAAGCCCCGGCCTTCAGGCCTGGGGAGGAAAGCGGGTTGCCGCCGTTAGGCGGAAACAAGTTTTTGCTCGTACTGCCACCCGTCCCCTCTTTGAATAATGCGACAGTATTGATACGAAATTCCTTGGACCACTCTCTGCCCCTGGGAAGCCATGTCAAAACGGCCATTGGCCCGTACTAAAACGCGTCCCGTATGAGTGCCAGCGTACTTTCCTCGGGGGACGATCGCTTGAACCCAATCGCCGGTTTGAAAGCCGAAATAGACCTTTCGACGCGCCCGATGCCGGATGGGAAACCCATACTTGTCCGTCCCGCACATCTGACGCGCGCCTCGACCTTTAGCCGTCCAGATCTGCACAAAGGCAGGGATCTGGGTGAATCGCTCCGGGGTGCTTTCGCCGACGCAGAGCGCGTCGAAATAGTGCTCTTTGGGAAAACCGTGAGCCATGCGCTGCATCTTGGTCCGGGCGCCAGATCCGCCTTCGACCGGTAGCCCTGGGGCCTTTAGCTGTTCGAATAACCGCCAGCGCGTGGCGTTCATCAGGGCCGCGTCCTTAAGAGGCTTCCGCGCTTGGGCTTGGATCTGGGGATACCCGAATTCTTCGGCTGTCTGATTCCCTTTGGTTTGATTGCACGCGGGGCACGCGAGAGTCAGGTTGCTCATCCGGTTGCTCCCGCCTCGGCTTTTGGGCACGATGTGCTCGACCTCCAAAGGCACCGCGGTAGCTCCACAGTACACACAAGCACGCCCCCATTTCTCCAAGAGGTACTCCCGGACTTCGTAGCCTAAGAGGGTGCCCTGCTGGTATTCCACGCCCGAGATTTCCGGGTTCTGAAGCTTTTGCGTGTCGAACTTGACGTGTTCGACGCTCAGATCGGTGATGGGGGCCAGTTTCCGGATTTTCGCCAAGGCATGCAGGGTCTGATCGACCCGGGCTTCCAGCGACGGGGGAAGCCCTCCTCCTTTCCGCTGGCGATTCTGGAAGCGAGGTGGGCGATAGCGCGTCTTACGGTGGCGTCGTCCCCGGCGGAGTGAACGCCGCTTATCCAGGCGGGCTTTGATGTCCGCTTTGTGCACGATCTCGCCCAATAAAAGGACCTGGGGGCCTTGGGCTCCTTCCAAAATAATAGCCACCCCTGTGGTTTTACTCCCAGGGTCGCACTTGATCCGGAGCGGTTGGAACGCGGATTCGTCAGCTGTCCGGTCCTTCAAACGAATGGTAAAGGGAGCCATCTTGTGAATCACCGCTCGACCGCATTCGAGTAATTGCCGTGCCCGTTTCTCGTTGCACGGCATTAAGGGTTTCTTGTGCTGATCCAAGACAAAGACCATGATTCTTCCTCCTTGCCCTCCCTCTTACGAGGGATGGTGACGTTTTCGCAGGGAAAATCTCTCCTCGCCCATGTTCCGATGGGTCGTGTCATCCCTCCGCACCGTGCGCAACACCCCTGCTAACATTTAACGGAGGACCAGAGCGCATAGAATTGGAGAAGCGTTCTATGGTCTGCACCAAGGGAACGGAGCCGCTCGCCCCGGAGGTCCCGGCGGCTAAAGCTGGTCATAGCGCTTGCCCAAGGGCAAACTTTCCGTTTAAAGCCAAGGACTCGGGGAAATGGTTCCCCACAAGCCCCCGGCTTTAGCCGTGGGGTCTATGACGCGATCATATGGCATCCGTCGTCTTTCACGATCTCCTGGTTCCCGGAATCGAAAACCGAGGGCGACGCTTTTCTAAAAATGCTTGTGGGCCTTCTTTCGCGTCTGGGAAACTAAACACCTCGCGTCCATAAAAAGTCTCAAGTAAATAGGCGCTTCCCTCTGGAATATCGGCACAGCGTAGAGCAGATTCCTTGATCGCCTGCACGGCGTGAGGGCTGTTCTGACAAATTTTCTCCGCAATCTGAGTAGCCACATGCATCAAATCGTGGCGGGCCACAACGCGATTAATCAATCCCATCTGAAGTGCTTCCTGAGCAGTTACCGTGCCCCCCGTCAAGAGAATTTCCATCGCGCGGCAATAGGGAAGTTGCCGCGGCAGACGCACCGTTGATCCTCCCGCCGGAAAAAGACCCCAGCGTGGCTCCGGCAACCCAAACGTCGCCTCGTCCACCGCGATGCGAATATCAGTCCCTTGAATCATTTCCATGCCGCCGGCTAAACAAGCACCATTAATTGCCGCGATAATGGGTTTATAAATCGGAATGCCCTTCAAAAAAGCTTGGAGACGACGCGGATTAATAGCGAGTTCACCCTGTGCAATCTGTGGTATCAATTCTTTGAGGTCAGCACCAGTACAAAACGCTTGGTCTCCTGCCCCGGTAATGACCGCCACTAACAAAGCATCGTCGTCGCGAAATTCGGCCCACACCGAGGCTAATCCCTCAAGTGCATCATCATTAAGACAATTTCGGACCTCGGGACGATTGATGGTGATGTATCCAATGGGTCCCCGTTTCTCAAAATCGATTGACACAATCCACCTCCCTTTGATTGAACGACACCTGAGGCGATTTGCGGCATGGTTTAGCCACCACATCCGGTCGTTTCAAAACAAGCGCATCGTTAACCTTCCAAAGAAGCGATAACGAGTGCCATATCGTCCCCTGT
Source organism: Bacillota bacterium (assembly GCA_021797515.1). Taxonomy (GTDB): domain Bacteria; phylum Bacillota; class Sulfobacillia; order Sulfobacillales; family Sulfobacillaceae; genus Sulfobacillus_C. The sequence continues at coordinate 14,287 of JAJZZP010000090.1, forward strand.
AAAGTCTAGGCCAGACTTCAATGGGAATCTGCCTCTACGGGAACAAAGTACTCAATATCGAAAATCGAACCGGGCTTTTCTTTTGCCCATACAGCCTTTACCCGCGTTCCAATTGATAGGTGAGTCCGAACCATTTCAAGCGATGACAAGTCTATACCTCCGACAAGGTGGGTTAAACTCACATCGGCACCATCCAGTCGAATCAATGCGGTAATGTATGGAGGCGTTTTTGCCATACCGAAGTATCGATAGCTCACTAAGGACCATGTTTCCACGGTTCCCATCTGACCGACTTCCACCCATTGGTCTAGGTCTATGAAACACCGAGGACAAAAACTCCGCGCCGGAACCAGTACTCTGCCACATTTTGGGCATCGTGTGCCGAGAATTTTTTCTTCGGACAGTCCATCGAAAAACCGTGTTAACGTCGCGCCAAAAGCTAACTCGTATGGCAGATCCACGGTGGTGTGTAACGTACGGTATTCTTTGGCCATTATTCCTGTTACGCCTCCTTATCTGTCGGACCCTAGAATCATGAGCCCATTAAACTGACTCACCCCACCCATGGCGTGCGCTAGCGCTAGCCGGGCGCCATCGATTTGATGGGTGCCAGCCTTGCCCGTGACCTGCATGGCCGCTTCCGCCACACGGATCAATCCGGTAGCCCCAATAGGGTTAGTGCACAAAACACCCCCTGAGGGATCGCAAGGCAAGTCGCCACCCCGGCTAAACGTCCCTTGCAGCACTAAATCGTACGCCTCTCCAAAATCACAAAAGCCAAAGCATTCGTAGAGCAACATTTCCATAAAAGTAAACGGATTGTATACTTCCGCCACATCGAGTTCCCGTCGAGGGTTGATGATTCCGGCCTGCTGATAAACCTCTTTAGCTGCATCAATCGCGGTATTCCAACGCACCTTGTCACTATCCCCTAAATAGGACTCGTCCCCCCGATACCCGACTCCTTTAATCCATGCCGCAGGACGCCCCATTTGCTGTGCCCTGCTTTCACTCATGAAGATGACAGCACAGGCTCCATCAGAGTTTGGACAGACATCCCATCGGCGAATCGGATACGTAATAATACGGGCATTCATAATTTCGTCTAGCGATACCCTTACCTTAATATGAGCAAACGGATTGTCAAAAGCATCATCATGATTACGTTGAGAAATCACGGCCGCTGCCTCCCGCAACCGATCTTCGGGAATGTGGTAGCGATCTATCCACATATTCGACTGCATCGCAAATATGCCAGGTGCGCCCGCGACAAAACTGCGCTGAATCCAAGGGTCGGCCACTGTGGTCATCGTGGCTTGGCTATCGCCCTCATACATTTTTTCGTAGCCGACTGCTAATACCACATCCGCCATCCCTGAGGCCACCCAGTAAAACGCCGTGTGAGCCACTGACATCCCCGTTGAACCACAGGTTTCCGTTTTCAAAAGGGGTTTCCCAACCACCTGCATCGCATCCGCCAAATACAGATGATTGAGCGCTACGCCTTCCATCATTGAGGGCATGGTTCCTGCGACAACCCCATCAATGTCTTCCGGAGACAGCCCTGCATCTGCAAGGGCACGTTGAACCGCTTCTTTCACCAGTTCCGGATAGGACACGTCAAACCGCTTACCATGTTGGGTTTGTCCCGTTCCCATAATCGCCACAGATCTTCCCAACGTGTATTCCCCCCTTAATCACCTAATATCACGACGGTATGACTCTGCCCCGCAAACCCGTGCGTACTGTGCGCCAAAGCGGTGTGCACAGTTTTGTCCACCTGATGCTCGCCCGCCCGTTTAGTCAATTGCCAATACGCTTCCGCAATGCGGTAAAGTCCCCGCGCTACATACGCATTGGTGGCCAACACACCCCCGGAAGGGTTAACTGGCAAACGACCATGAAGCCCTGTGATACCACTGTCCAGCAAACGCCCACCGCCTCCTTCGGGACACAGTCCCAGTTGCTCACACCACAACAACTCTTGGAATGCATAAGGCTCAGAGATTTCTGCCACATCCACTTCCGTACTCGGATCAACTATTCCGGCCATCGCATAGGCTCGACGGGCTACCTGCGAGAGCATGCCGTTAAGTAAATCGCGATCACCCAACGTAGATGTATCCATAGCACTGCTGTACCCTCTAAACCAAACAGGGTTGTCGGTTAATTTTTTGGCTTTATCTTCTCGTGCCAATAAGACGGCCACAACGCCGTCAGATTTCGGAGCGCATTGCATGGCTGTTAAGGGGTCTGCTATTGGTTGCGAACGCAAGACTTCGTCTACTGTGACACGTTTACGCACATGAGCGTAGGGATTATATAACGCGTTGCCTAAGTTTTTCACCGTTACCATCGCGCACTGTTCTAAGGAAATGCCGTAATGCTCCATGTACTGCCGCATTTGCAGTGCTGCCGCCGTCGTCTCGTTGATTCCAAGGGGACGGTGATAAAACGGATCCGCATATAAACTGGTCACTGTGTCGTTTTCAGGGTTTTCGGAACCTTTGGTAAGGGCAACGACCATGGCAGTCTCGAAGTGCCCTGATAAAATGCGCATGCACGCATATAAAAAGGCAAAGAGCGAATCGGCGTCCTGCCGTGAAGCATTCTTCAGAAAACCTCCCGATGCTTCCCAGTAATAGGAATTGGCGCACGAGATACCGCTATGAAACACGTCTGAAGCAGCCGTCACGATGGTTCCCACTTCTTCACGCTCAACGCCTACCTTATCTAGCAACTCCTTGGTCACCCAGTATACGGCATCCATCAAATTCTCTTTGGCTATCGCCGGTGTGCTTTCTGCCACTGCCACGATTCCTACCCGATCTCCCATGGGCACTACCTCCTTATTGACGTCCATTCAGGCATTGGATAATCTCGTGTGCTATCGCAAGCCGCCCGCATGCACGCAACAGAACAAATTTGACGTTATGGTCTAATTTTGACTATATGTCTTATTTGCGAGAATACTCTATCTTATAAGCACTGTCAATATTATTGAGAATTGTTTCCCGAAGAGGATGGATACCTTATGTGTTCTCTATGAAGGTAATCCCGGTTTCCCCAATTTCAATCAACCATGGCGGTTTGCGTCCCCAACGGACATGACATATCTATCGTGTGATTGAGGTCCTACCCGAAATTCAAGATAGTCTGGTGGTAGGATTTCCCGTCGACAAGGGTAAGCGCTGCCGTCATCGTCCTGGATTTCCCTGATCACTCCGGCTTTCGGCGGCACCTCGCGTCCCGACTGTCCCAAAGCCAGAGTCCACTCCCCGAGAACAGTGCATTCCGATTCTTTTCCGATCTGCCCCACTCGCGAAGTGTGGCGTCAAGGAGGAATCCGACACCTGATGTCATTTCCCGAAGACATGGCCTTGACAGCCATAACCGTAGAGTCCGGCGGAAAACGTGGATAGCCGAAGTATTGGTCTTGCGACGTCCCGTCGACCTTGCAGAACAGGGCTATGTTGCACCGTGAAGGCTGCCTGGCGAGGACGCTCTCGCCCCTTCCGAACACGGAACTTGGGACAGATCACCGTCGGGTTCGTCCCTGGACGCCGGCTAAAATGGTCTAGTAACCATGCTTGCGTCGTGAATTTTTCTTCACAGGCCCTCAACTTCAGCCCGAAGGCTGAGGTGGGAGTCATTGACTGTCTGTGGCCAAGACCAGTGGTGCCATCCCACCAAACATACCCTCATTTTTTCATGGGCTACGGTTACGTTACCATCAAACTAGGAACTGCCTTGTCGTAATAGGAACTTCTGGACTTTACCCGTTGCCGTTCTCGGCAACGTCTGCACAAAGTAGTAGGTGCGAGGGCGTTTAAATCGCGCTAATGTCGCGGATTCCGATAAAAATGTGTCTAATCGGTCGGCCGTGAGGTCTGGGTCTCTTTTTACCACGTAGGCTACTACTCGTTCTCCCCAGGTTTCGTTAGGCTCTCCCACCACCGCCACATCCAAAATTCCCGGGTGGGAAAACAACACATCCTCGATTTCCCGCGGGAAGATGTTTTCGCCACCTGAAATAATTAAGTCATCGGCCCGATCGCTAATCCATAAAAAGCCGTCTGAGTCCAAGTATCCTAAATCTCCTGAGTGGTACCAGTCCTTATAAAAAGCTCGTGCGGTAACTTCCGGCAAATGATAATATTCAGTCATAAGACACGGTCCGCGAACCAAAATTTCCCCAATCTCACCCGGCTCACAGAGATCCTCCGGTTCGCCAAGACCTCTTGACCCCATCCGCGCTACGCGAATCTCATGTTCCACCAAGGGACGCCCAGCGGAGCCCGCCTTGGCAATTTGTTCGTCGGGCAGCAACTGAGTGACAGAAGGGCCCATTTCAGTCATACCGTAGGCCGACACCAACTCTACTCCGAACCGATCGTTGCATTCCCGAACCATACTAGGCGCCATCGGGGATCCGCCATAGAGTCCCAACCTCAGACTACGCAAGTCATACTGACTCAAATCGGCTTGCAAGAGCATGTTCCACATTGTCGGCATCGCCAACATCACCGTAATCCGTTCCTTCGCTATGATATCCAAAACCTGAGACGGAACAAATTGAGGCAAAATGATATTGGCGGCTCCCGCTTGCACCCGTGAAAGAAAGGGGGCGTGCAGTTCTCCCGAATGGTAGAGCGGCGCCACGACCAGGCCCCGGTCTCTATCGGTAAGGTGCTGCATCGCCAGCATAATGAGACTCTGCTGGACTATATCGCGGTGGCGGTGAACCACACCCTTCGGTCTTCCCGTTGTACCACTCGTGTACATAATGCCGTACACGTCCGTTTCATCGACGATCACTTCGGGGTCTGTTTCGGGTGCCGCTGTTATCATTGTCGGCAGGGACTGGGCCCAAGTGACGTCGGATTGGTCGGCATCCAGATAGGAAACGCCGGGACATTGTTCAACAACCGATGCTACCGTCCCTTGCAACGCATGCTCAAACAGGAGGATTTTTGGTTCGGCATCCTTTACGATATAGGCTAATTCCTGAGAAGAGAGTCGGAAGTTGATAGGGTTAAAAATAGCACCTAATTTAGCCGTGGCAAAGAACGCCAAGGCGAACTCACTTGAATTCAAAAGAAAGACTGATACCCGGTCGCCGCGTTTCACTCCCGAGGCCGTAAGACAATGCGCCATGCGGTTGACCTGACGGTCGAACTCTCGATAGGTCCATCGCTGTTGCTTGCGTGGATACACCAACGCCTCGTGTGTTGAAAATTTGTCGACGGTTTGACGAAAAACATCGGCAATGCTGGAATAACGTTTGATCATGCCGCCCCTCCTTAAAAAAGAACGTCTCCCACCCTACGGCCACCGCTAATTCAGAAATACCTTAAATTTCTCACAATACTTGCAACACTGTACTACAACACGATGAAACAGATTGTCAAGTGCCCTACACCTTTCAAAATCCCGAAAATACTCACCAAAATGCCTAAAATGTCATTGACAGTGTTATTGCCACAGAGTATTCTCTCTATTAAGCTAGATATTCAAATTTATAATGTTGCGTCAAATATGTGCCATTGCATTTATTTGTGGCCAGCGAATTATCAAGCATGAGGTTGTTCTAACTGCTGCAACTTTGATTAATTGGCATCGGCTACCCGCCCGGGATGATTGTTCGATATCCTTATCAATGGTAGCATTGGCGCATTTGGTACGGGCCCCCGATTTCTTAGCATCGCAAGAATCAACTGGAGTCAACCCCTGAGGAGGCTTCGCTATGCGTGAAACAGTAATTGTAGACGCCATCCGCACTCCGATCGGTCGCCACTACGGATCGCTTTCCGACATTCATCCCGTTGACCTTTTAGCGGGAATTTTTAACGCACTCGTGACCCGCAATCACATAGATCCCTCGCTTGTAGACGACATTATCGTAGGCTGTGTCGATCAGACTGGAGAGCAGGCTTTAAACATTGCGCGAAATGCGTGGCTGACTGGCGGCCTCCCAGAATCAGTGCCCGGCACCACAGTGGATAGGCAGTGTGGATCCAGCTTGCAGGCGGTCCATTTTGCTGCTCAGGGAGTGATGGCGGGCGTTTACGATATGGCCATTGCCGGTGGTGTAGAAGTCATGAGTCGAGTTCCCATGGGCGCTACCCTGAAACAAGGTCCCGGCATTCCTAAAACCCAGTCGTTACGTGATCGATACCAACTGGATCGTCCCTGGTTTGATCAAGCGGTAGGCGCGGAATTGATTGCACACCAGTGGAACCTTAGCCGTGAAGAACTGGATGCCTTTTCTTTGACAAGCCATCGCCGAGCGACTCAGGCACGGGAGACAGGAAAATTCGATCAGGAAATCGTGCCGGTCACGATCCCAGGATTGGACGAATGTATTTTGGAACAGGATGAATGCATTCGCACAGACACTACTTTGGAGAAAATGGCCGCACTTAAACCGGCTTACTCCGGGTTAGAACTCCTCACCGCAGGAAACTCCAGTCAAATTTGTGATGCAGCGAGCGCGGTCCTCATTATGACCCCAGAACTCGCCCATGCCCTGGGGATTCGACCGCGTGCGCGGTTTGTTTCTTTTTCCGTGGTCGGCGTCGATCCCGTCACCATGTTAACCGGTCCCATTCTCGCAACCCAAAAAATTCTGACCCGTTCCGGTTTAACGGTGGATGATATCGGACTCTTCGAAGTCAACGAGGCCTTCGCCTCCGTGGTGCTAGCATGGCAACGCGAAATACACGCGCCATGGAATAAAATCAATGTCAATGGAGGAGCTATCGCCCTTGGGCATCCCTTGGGAGCCACGGGTACCCGCATCATCGCAACCCTGTTAAATGCCCTTGAAGACCGGGGCCAGCGTTATGGGTTAGCCACCATTTGTGAAGGAGGGGGCCTGGCCAATGCCACCCTTATTGAACGTCTCTAGGATTGTGGACCGCTCAAGATTGTAAATAACTGAATTCACTCCACCTTTACACTTCACCTTTATGGTCAAGCCGCATAGCCGCACCTAATTGACGCAGGAATTATGCCGAGAAACTTTAAAACAATACCAAAGGAGATCTAACACAATGAGAACACTGCAAGGACGCGTGGCTGTAGTAACCGGTGCCGGGCGCGGGATCGGACAAGCGGAAGCGATTCGTCTGGCGGAAGATGGAGCATCCGTAGGCGTATGCGATGTGCGGGAAGAAGAGGCTGAAGCGACAGCTCGGCACATCGTAAATCAGGGTGGAAAGGCCCAGGCATATAGGGTTGACGTGACCAAACCTTCAGACGTTGAAACGGCGTTTGCTGACGTGGTGAAAACTTACGGGCCTATAGGCATTTTGGTCAACAATGCCGGGGTAACGCGGGATAATCTCCTTTTCAAGATGGTCGACGCAGATTGGGACACCGTCGTGGACACGCACTTGCGCGGCACCTTTTTGTGTATACGGGCTGCTCACCACTACATGGTGGAGCAACGGTGGGGTAAGATTGTGAACACCTCATCAACGTCCGCTTTGGGTAACCGCGGTCAAGCCAACTATTCCGCCGCCAAAGCAGGCCTGCAAGGATTAACCCGAACACTCGCCATCGAGCTCGGACCATTTAACATTAATGTCAATGCCGTGGCCCCCGGTTACGTCGACACGGAGATGACGCGTCAGGTGGCTGTCCGTCTGGGCATAGATCCCGAAATGTTTAAAGCGCAGGCAGCGAAGCAAATTCCCCTGCGGCGCGTGGGAGTCCCCCGCGATATTGCCAATGTGGTGGCCTTTTTGTGCTCGGAGGATGCCTCGTTCATATCGGGCCAAATTCTCTATGTCAGCGGCGGACCCTGATCCTTTCCATCGAGGTAGCCGGGGTCGCAGGTCCGTGATGATAGCCGCACATCGATTCCAGGTTACGCACACTCAGCCTGGTTGGTTTAGGAGGCGTTAAGCTGATGCTGGAAAGAATTCACGTAGTGGACTTCACGACGTTATTGCCTGGCCCATACGCAACCCTACGCCTAGCCGATCTAGGCGCAACGGTGGTTAAAATCGAGCCTCCCGGGGGAGATCCCGCAAGGTACATCGGACAAACTGTAGAGGGAACTAGTCTAGGCTTCATGGCCAATAACCGAGACAAGACAAGGCTTGTGCTCGATTTGAAAAACCCAGTGGGGCAATCCGAGGCATTGGCCATGACCAAAACCGCAGATGTTGTGGTAGAAGGATTTAGGCCGGGAGTGGCAGACCGTTTAGGCATTGGCTACGATGTCGTTAGGCAGGCTAATCCTGACGTGGTCTATTGCTCCTTGACAGGTTATGGTCAAACCGGCCCCTTGAAGCACCTAGCTGCACATGACCTCAATTATCTTGCCGTGAGTGGGATGCTTGACCAATTTGTCGATCGCCAGGAGCAACCTATAGTCCCCAAAATTCAATTAGCCGATCTCTTAGGAGGGATCGCAGCAACGGAGGCCATTTTAGCCGCACTGGTGGAACGCAGTCAGACAGGACGTGGTCAACATTTAGATATTGCCATGGTTGACGCGTTGATGGGCCTCTTAGGGGGGCATGCACTGATTCAAACAACAACAGGATACACCCATGGGGTGGAGGAATTGGGGGGCGCAGCCGTTTGCTATAATGTTTATGAAACCCTTGATAACCGATTTATCTCTTTGGGAGCATTAGAAGCGAAATTCTGGGAGACTTTTTGTCACGCGGTGGGTCACCCCGAGTGGATACCTCATCAATTGAGCTCTGCAGAACCTTCTAACTCAATCTACAATGAAATGGTTAGCCTGTTCAAACAGCACCCATTGGCCTTTTGGACCAGTTTGGGCCAACACGCCGACTGCTGTCTCCAACCCGTGTTGAACGTAGGCGAAGCTTTCTCAACTTCCTACGCTATAATCAGAAATCTCGTGTCTGATCGAACAACATCCTGGGGAACCCTTCGCCATGCAACTACCGGGGCCGGAGGTTACCGCCGTCCCGCCAACGAGTATCCCGCGATTGACAATGATTGATGAGCGAATAGGAGTTCCAAAAGATGCCTGATTACATGTTTCAATTCCTCATAAATAGTCTTTAAACTTTGTTCGCCAGCAATGACGAAAATGATGAAAATCGCGTAGCTCTCATAAGCTTAACCGATGACAAATGGCGGCGGCGAAAACATCTGGATGGAAGCTCTGATGCAATGGGTAACCTCACAGACGTTGGACCCGTATGCCGTCTATCGCGTTTTAGACCGGATGGCCGCGGAGGAAACGGTGCAGATACCGCCCCCATAGACCGGATCGCCTGCACATTGTGATCGGTCTCCTCATTACGGCACAGGATATCCGAATTGGTGAAGGCCTGGGCTCGCGGGTTTCAAGATGCCCTCTGGCTCGTGGTACTTCGCTGCAGCTGTCGAAATTTCTTCAGCCTCTACCTGATACACTGCCCCGTTTACTGTATCGAAACTTGGGTTCTACCATTGTTGTCTCCCGCCCCTGCTTGATTTCTTTACCCAAAGCCACAATGTCAAGCTCCGCAACGGGTGGGCGACAACAAATTAGTGTATCTTGGCTGCAGAGCAGTCTCATGTCCCTGACGCCACCTAAGCATGCTAAATATTCAGGTCCGTCTGTTGACAGGTTAGGAGCCATCAAATTTCAACCTATTACCTTCCAGTGTTTGGTCTGAATATCTTGGCGTAAATCCGCTATAGTTATGGCTTAACGGTGCATCACCTGCCTTAGGCTCACCGATCCACTTTAAACAGAATTGTCTCCCTTACGGCACCCCTTCCTTCCAAAGGCGGTCTACGATTTTGTGCGGATCCAACCCCGGTTGCGCAAGTTTTATAGGCGCCGAATAATAGTCGCATTAGCCATGCCCCCACCTTCACAAATGGCAATGAGACCATATGTTGCCGCCCGGCGTTCCAGTTCATAGAGCATGCTTGTCACTAACCGCGCACCGGTAGCCCCTAAGGGGTGTCCGAGCGCAATCGCGCCCCCATTAACATTGACTTTGTCCCACGGCACCTGGGTTTCACGTTGCCAAGCCAGTACCACGGGGGCAAAAGCTTCGTTGATTTCATAGAGATCTATTGCGTCGGCGTCTAGTCCTGCACGAGCTAAAGCCTTTGCCGTCGCCGGGATAGGGCCTGTAAGCATAGTAACTGGGTTAACCCCGACGACCGCAAATGATACAAATTCCGCGCGGGGTCGCAAGCCCAATCGCTCGCCCACATCACGAGAGCCGATCAATACGGCCGAAGCCCCGTCGGACACTTGACTCGCGTTCCCCGCCGTGATCAGATTTAAGCCTGGAAACGCAGGCGGCAATTGCCCCATTCTTTCCAGGGACGCATCCGCACGAATCCCTTCGTCCTTTTCCGCCCACACGGAATTTTGCCCCGACAGCATAACACGAGCAATTTCCGAGGAGAAACGGCCCGTAGACTGTGCCTGGGCGGCCCGCCGGTTGCTTTGCCATCCTACCCAGTCGAGTTCATCCCGCGTTAAGTGCCACTGCTCAGCAACACGTTCGGCCCCTAATGCCTGATCAAACCACTGACCCTGGTCCATGCGATATCGCCTGGATAAATTATCAGTCAGCGGGGCGCCAGGACTCAGCATATTACTTAACATAGGGACTCGGCTCATTGACTCAACGCCACCTGCCACAACCAGATCGTAGCTCCGAGCCATGACCCCCTGAGCCGCAAAATGAATCGCCTGAAGACTCGATCCACATTGGCGGTCAACAGTCGCACCAGGGACTGACTCGGGAAGTCCTGCCGATAACCAAGCATTGCGCGCAATATTGACTGACTGCTCACCAACTTGGTCCACACACCCAACAATCACGTCATCTACGCATGCCGGAGAAATCCCGACACGTAAAAATAGCTCAGAAAATACCGTTGCTAACAAATCCACCGCATGAACAGAGGCCAACAGCCGACCACGCTTTCCAATCGGTGTCCGTACGGCCTCGAAAATGACTGCCGTCTCCATCGCCTTACCCCCATCCCAGTATGCTGTTATGTTATCCGCTTCATGATGAAAAGGCACCCTAGAGGCCCAGGCTTTTAGCAATGATCGTCTTCATAATTTCGTTGGTGCCGGCATAGATCTTGCTGACCGTGATGTCTCGGTAACGCCGTGCAATTGGGTATTCTTCCATATATCCGTACCCACCAAACAATTGCAAGCACTCCATGGCCGCGTGTTGTGCCATCTCCGTTACCCACCACTTAGCCATGGCGGTCTCCTCGCTTGAAATTGTCCCGCTGGCATGACGAGATACTAAACTTCCAACAAACTCGCGGGCGATAGCCACTTCGGTGGCGACTTCCGCTAATTTAAACCGCGTATTTTGAAATTTGCTCAGGGGCTGCCCAAATACCGTCCTTTGTTGGACATAACTTAATGTCATCGCCAAGATCTCTTCTGCGGCAACAAGGCTCTCTACCGCAACCAGCAAGCGTTCCTGCGGGAGATTTTCACTCAAATAGTGAAATCCTTGCCCTGGTTTCCCTAAAACATTGGTATCCGAAACCATACACCCATCGAAATGCAATTCCGCGGTATCCTCCGCCCACAGGCCCATCTTCCGTAATTTCCGACCTTTAGAAAAACCCGGCGTATCCGACTCCACCACAATTAAACTCATTGACTGTTTAACATCATCGAGGGATTCAGTTTTGCACACGACGACTATAAGGTCGGCGGAATGCCCATTGGTGATGAAGGTTTTGTGCCCATTTATCCGATAGTAATGGTCTTGTCGTTCCGCACGGGTTTGGATAGCCTTAAGGTCGGAACCTGTTCCAGGCTCTGTCATCGCTATGGCGCCAACTAAATCCCCCGCTATGCACCGCGGCACCCATCGCTGTTTTTGCTCATCGGTGCCATATCGTAGTAAATAGGGCAGGACAATACCTACGTGCAGAGAGATGCCGTTAAGACTGGAACCAATACGTTCAAGTTCTTCTACAAAAATTGCTAAAAACGTGAAATCCAACCCCGATCCCCCATAAGCCTCCGGCACTCCAAGGCCGAGGTATCCCATTTCTCCTAACTGTTGCCAAAACCCACGAGGAATTTGCCCCTGTTCTTCCCACAGATTAAAATGTGGCTTGGCTTCCTTCTCAAGGAAGCGACGAATATTACTTCGCAATGTTTTGTGGTCCAAATCTTCCGAAGATTCTTTGATGTCATCCATCATCGTAGCTCGACACCCTCCTTCATCTCGTTGCTACGAGCAGGGAACGGACAAATTGCGGGAGGTCTGCCCTCACCTCAATATGGCGAAATCCATCCCAAATGCTTTTTCATCGCCTCCATAAGTTCTCCTGTTGTCGCATCAGCCAATGATGCCTCGACCATAGCGGGAATAAGATCGAGCCCTTGCCTGCCATCGGCGAACTCACCGAGCGCATGTTCCACTCTACGCATCGCTTTCTGCCATTTCGATGGATCGCGTAGCTGTCTTAGCTCTCGAATTCGCTTCACTGAAATAGCCTCATCTTGAGGAGGAACTTCAAACACTTCGACGGTCAAGGGATCCGGGGTATCATATTTGTTCACGCCCACCATCACCCGTCGTCCTGATTCCACGTCGTTTCGCCAACGTGCAGACCGCTCTTCAATTAAGGACCTGACATACGCATGATTGCGCGTGTAACCCCCTCTCTTCTCTAGCTCGTCTATCAGGTTTTCTCCCGCCTGCACCAGATCCGCCGTAAGCCGTTCTACATAATACGAACCTCCTAAAGGATCCGTCACCGCGGTGATATTGGTCTCTTCTTGAATCACTTGCTGCACACGGAGTGACAACGTATGTGCCATCTCGGTGGGTATTGCCAACGCCTCATCGAAAGAACTTACTTCCATAGCCTGCACACCCGCCAATGCTGCCCCCAAGGCATGTAGTGTGGTTCGAATTAAGTTAACCAAGGGCTGTTGCCCCGTCAACACGGCTCCCGATGTATGCGTATGGATTCGCGCATGCATCGCACTGGCTTTCGTAGCGCCGAGCTTACGACATTGTTTCGCCCAGATCTGGCGTAAAGCCCTAACTTTAGCAATTTCTTCAAAAAAATCATTGGCCTGGGCTATTTGAAATCCAAAACGCCCTAGCACATCGTTAGGATTCATTCCGGCATCAATACAGGATTTTGCATACTCAATGCCTGCCGCTACCACCAATCCAATCTCGTGAACCGCATTGCCACCCGCTTCCTCGATACCATAGCCGAACAGGTTCAGTGTGTTCCATTGGGGCATGTGGCGACCACAGAATCGAATCAGTTCGACCGCCAAGCGTTTTCCCATTTCCGGTGGAAAGCAACTCATACCGCAATAGGCACTAATGTAATACCAATTCATCGTGTTTCCCCGCAGGGCGTCCCATGGCACCCCTTTTGTCTGAGCATAAGCCAGGTAATGAGCCAGGACAGGTAAAACCTCGTAATCCGTAATGTGGACCACGTTAATTGCGGTTAAGTCAAGGCCACGAAACAAAATTTCCATATCCTGTCGGCAATATACGGCCATGCCGTCTTTGCCAACCCTTCCCGCTGCAGCTGGGTGATCGGGGTCAATCCCTTGATGGGACACAAGGTCATAAACCAAGTTATAGAACGTACGCCCCATGTATCCTGTCATTCCTTGTGCTCGAAGACTATCCATTCGTTCCCGAGTGTGTTCTGGCAAGCCATAACCAATAACGGGTTGGTTTGCCCACGGGAACAGTTGGTACTGGCTGGCGTAAAGCCCGCGAGTAAATGGGACGGAACCCGGCGCATTGATGTCGTCTGGTGAAATGTCGTCTATATCGGTCAAAAAATAACATGGCTTAATCGGCATCCCGGAATGCGTAACAGGTGCTGGCGGCGCTTCGCCGTTATGAAATCGACGAGACAAGCGGGAAAACTCGGTGGCCCAAGTTTCTTGAAAACCTTTTTCCGACCTGAGACGACGATCCCATGAGCCAACTTTCGATTCCTGATTCTTGTTGTCTTCAGAAATATTTGACGGTGTTTCCGCCATTAGACGTCACCTCCCACAGATGCTTTCGAATGGCCCTCGTCTATCTTCGACGCTTGAATCGCCCTGACCCGTTGCCGAACAAAGGAGACAACATCACTCGCATTCGTACCGGGTCCAAAGATTCCCTCGATACCCATCTCTTGCAATGCGGGATAGTCCCGTTGTGGAATAATACCACCTACCATTAACGGCATGTCCCCCATTCCCTGATTAACAAGTTCGGCGTGAAGTTTTTGAAGAATAGGAAGATGCCCTTGTACCGAACTGGAAAACCCAATCAAATCAACATCCTCTTGACTGGCTACGGACACAATTTCATTGGGATCTAGAAAATTTATAAAGATGACCTCCATACCACTGTCGCGTAGCCTGATGGCAATATATCGAGCACCCCGATCATGCATATCCATGCTTGATTTGCAAAGTAGAATCCTCGGAGGATGAGGATCATGCGTTTTTGCCATGGTTTAAGCCTCCTCTTCAACTCGAATAGCAATGGCCGTTGCAACTCCTCCACCTCCACCAACCGTAGCAATTCCACGACCACCACCGCGCCTTCGCAATTCATGCACCATAGACGTTACAATCCGCGCTCCACTACATCCCACAGGATGCCCTAACGCAATGCCGCCGCCATTTACATTCACCCGGCGGATATCGACTTGGAGTTCCTTGACAGATGCCAGAACTACGGCCGCAAATGCTTCATTAATTTCCCAAACATCTACCATCTGCCTGCTCCAACCAATCTGTTCCATTAACTTAAGCGCTGCCAATCCTGGGCTCTTTCCTAACCAACGCGGTTCTACCGCAACCCGTGCAATGCCTTCAATTGTGGCAAGAGGCGGCAACCCACGCACCATCATCATTTTTCGCGACATCATAATAATTGCCGAGGCCCCATCGCTGACTAAACTTGAGTTACCCGCCGTCACAGAACCCGATTCCGAAAATGCGGGTCGAAGATGTGCGAGAGCACTCATCGACGTGTCGCGCCGAGGTCCTTCATCCCGTGCAACTAATCCACTCTTCCCCTGGATAGGCACTATTTCTTCATCGAACCTTCCCTTGTCAATGGCTTCGAGTGCGGCCTCATGCGATCGCAATGCATAGGCGTCTTGGTCTTCTCTTGTAATTCCTTGGTGTTCCGAAATAAATTCCGCTGCCAGCCCCATGTTCCACTCGCCATACCGGTATGACGATGCCGACCAAGAAGCCTCCTCCAACATGTCTCTTAGCTCACCGTGTCCCCGTCGCATCCCCCATCTCGCATCATAGAGCAAGTAAGGGGCTCGACTCATACTCTCCACTCCGCCCGCGATCACCACATCACCCGCATCTGTTGCGATTTCTCGAAACCCGCTAAAGATTGCTTCCATTCCTGAACAACACACCATTTGAACCGTATAGGCCGGGATGGAAACGGGAAAACCCGCGGTTAGTGCCGCAAACCGAGCGATATTCACCGCATCGGGGGTCTGATAGACTTGGCCCAATACGATGAGGTCTACAGCATCCAAATCCACGCCAATGCGATCACAGGATTGGGTCATAACCCGTTCCGCCAACTCCGCGGCAGGCACCGTAGCTAACGCTCCTCCAAACCGTCCCTGAGGAGTCCGTACTGCACTGGCCAGACACACTTGCCGTTCTCTACTGTCCATCTCCTGATGTCTCCTCTGTTCGTGGTCTAATGGGGTCGACCGCAGAATCACGGCGTAAAAAATCCCTGTCGTTGCCTCGACTTTCCGGTTTAATTGTGGGATCTCCTCGATATCCCGCCATATAACAAGCTCTCGCTAGGGCAGGAATGTTATAACGGCCTCCTAAAGTCTCGCCCAGATAGGCTTGGACTCGGTACCACGATTCAAAACTTCCAGTGCGATCTTGCAGTTCAAAAACCCCCATCGGCCACCCTAAACCTTCTTTAAGCATAAGATCCACTTGTTCGGCAGTAGCGATGCCCTCGTCCACTAGTTGCCACGCTTCGCGAACAAAAGCATTAATAAAACGCGTCATGAAAAAGCCCGGACTGTCCTTAACAACTTGGGGTTTCTTGCCCCATCGCTTCAGACGTTCGATGACAAACCCCAGCACATCGGGATTCGTAATGCGACTGGGAACCACTTCAACCAACCCCATGATGTTGGCTGGATAAAACCAATGGACCGCCAACAGCCGTGCAGCATTGTGCAAGGCTCCTGCCATTTCCGCCACCATAATGGATGATGTGTTCGATGCAATAATGGTCTCGTTCGCAATCAGTGGTTCCACACGTGCAAAGATTTCACGTTTCAGTGGTGGCGACTCGGATACGGATTCGATCACCATGTCTACTCCTTCGACAATCTCTGCTAAATCTGTAGACCATGTGACCAATGACCGCTGCGTGACTGCTGTTGAATAACTCACTTTCTTTTTCGTTATTGCAGTTTCCCAACCGAACGGTCCACTCCACATATTCTCAATGGCCTGGGTTAATCGCTCCGGAGATCGTCCCCACAACCTGACCTGGATGCCGCGTTGGGCCAAGGCCAACGCAATACTTTGTCCCATGATGCCATTGCCACCCAAAATAGCCACGGTTTCTTGAGCATCGATATCCATAGACAAATCAAGCCCTTCTTTCAGGAATAACTAACTAGTTAGTTAGTATTTTGCACAATCAAAATTCGATTGTCAAGCATTTGAGAAATCGCATGGAGACCCGTTGATATTCTTTTGGTGGTCCAGCGTGGTTCGTCATTTATCCCAATCGTATAGCTCCATCTAAGCGGATTACCTCACCATTTATCATAGTGTTTTCGATGATATGTCGAACCAACTCCGCAAACTCTTTAGGATTTCCCATCCGCTTGGGAAAGACGGTTTGATTCTCCAAGGTGTGTCGCACCCGGTCCGACACGGTTTCCATCATGGGCGTACTAAAAATGCCTGGAGCTACAGCGACAACCCTGATGCCTTTTTGACCCAGTTCTCGTGCCAGCGGTAGCGTCATGGCGGCGATGCCGCCTTTCGATGCTACATAGGCCGCTTGGCCAATTTGACCATCAAACGCGGCAATAGATGCCGTGTTGACGATAACTCCACGCTCACCGTCGGATTGTACCGGAGACTGAGCTATCAGTTCACCTGCAAGGCGAATGACGTTAAATGTGCCGATGAGATTAACCTGGATGACTCGGGCGAAATCTTCCATGGAATGCGGACCGGTTTTCCCTAATACTCGTTCGGCCAAAGGAATTCCAGCACAATTGATTACCCCATTTAATTTCCCATATTCTTTTTCAACGAACTGCACGAGTTGACTGACCGCTTCCTGGTCAGTAATATCCGTTCGGACAAATTGCTGTTGCCCATTGAGTGTTCCCGTCTCAATGTTCCGAACATCTGCAATCACCACATGTCCTCCACATTGGGATAAGCGTTGGGCGGCTGCCCATCCTAGACCTGAGGTCCCCCCCGTAACAATAAACACACCTTCAGAAATAACCATAGTAATCGCCCTCCTCGTAGTGATGATCGTCAACACAGACAACTCACGTGCCAACCAATATTGCCCTATGATGGCCGCCTGCTGTTAAAATTTGGCTCCCACGATAAGTCCCATACGAGATCGTGTTTCCCCGTTTAATCCAGGGCATGCTCCCCGTTCGGAACACTATTAGTCCCCCAGGGAACATCGCCCATGGCTCATTGTCACCCCCTTTCCTGGTCACGTAAGGCTCGCTTAAGAACTTTGCCCGCTGCGTTGACCGGAATGCTGTCGACGATTACCATTTCACGAATGCGTTTGTAAGGAGCCACCCGATCAGCCACAAATGCCAGGAGTTCTGACTCCGTTACTGGATAACCGGGTTTAAGTACCACAAACGCTTTGGGTATTTCCCCTTCGGGTTTCTGCGGCTTGCCAATCACCGCGCAATTGGCAACAGCAGGATGCTGAAAAAGATGCTCTTCTAATTCGCGCGGATAGACATTGTAGCCTTTATAAATCAGTAAATCTTTTTTGCGGTCCACGATGGTCAGGTATCCGTCGGAATCGAGTCTCCCGACATCTCCGGTCACAAGCCATCCATCACGCAAGACTTGATCTGTGGCGGCTGGTTGCTCAAAATATCCCGCCATCACTTGGGGACCTCGTACACAGACCTCCCCTTCGTAACCTAGCGGCAGCTCCGCAATCCCATTTTCCACATCCACAATTTTGATTTCCGTATCAAAAAACGGCAGGCCCACCGACCCTAATTTTCTTTCTGATGACCATGCTGCTGGGTTAAATGCCACACCCATAGTAGCCTCGGTCATGCCATACCCTTCTAAGACCACTGTATTGGGAAACAACTGCTGCATGGTACTCAACAAATCGGCGGCAATCGGAGCTGATGACGAAGAAATTTGGCGAACCGAGGTTAAGTCGATGCGTGTCTCCTGCATTCGGGCCAGCAACGCAAAAAACAAAGGTGGCGCTCCTCCTAAAAATGTGGGTCGATATCGAATAATATCTGATAGGTACCTGGATAGATCAAATCGGGGGTGGACCACGACAGTCGCCCCCATCGCGACACAACGGGTCACATACCCCACCAAACCCGAGGCATGGAACCAAGGCGATACGGCTACTGTGCTCTCTTCTCCTACCCGAAGCGGGTATTCCCAGTGATGAGCCTTGGCACGCAACATCGTATTGGTAAATTGCAACCGACCATTTTGTTCATTGACCATTCCTCCTGTGCTCCATAACGTCACCTGGATTGTATTGGTTAGCACATTAGCGTGCGTTAGAACAACTCCTTTTGGTTCTCCCGTCGTGCCCCCGGTGTAAACTAAATGAGCGGGATCTTTCTCTGGAAAACACCGCCAAGGTGAAGGATTGGGAGACGCCTGATCAATTAAACGACGAAAGCTTTTTATCCCTTGGTCTCCTTCGCCGCCAAGGCTAGAAGACCTCATCTCGCTTGCACTGGTCACAATTATCAACCGAAGTCCCAGCTTGGGCTGCAACTCCTGAAACATTTTGATGGTGTCGTCCATAGTAATAACCGCAACCGCATGACTATTAGCCAATTGGTGGGCTAGCTCACGCGGTTTAAGAGCTGGGTTGCATGGTGTAACAATCGCCCCTATCCTTAATATCGAAAAATAGCTTAAGAGAAATTGGAGACTATTGGGCAAGTGTATGGCTACAACGTTTCCGGCCTCGATTCCCAGGGCAGTTAGGGCAGTCGCAAACCGTTCAACCAATTCCCACACTTGCCCATACGAATACTCCTGTTCCCCGTCAACTAACGCGGTCCGTTCTGGCCACCGCAATGCCGTACTTTCCAAGAGCGTATGAACTGGCAATATAGGATACTTGATGGAACGCGGCAATCCTGGGGGCCAGTGTTCTTGGGGTCTAAGTGTCATTATCCACATCTTTACTGGCGAGAGTTACGCGCCCTGAAGCAGTTCCATTTTGGCCTGTTTTTCCCGTCTCAGAATCATGGTCTCGATAGTAGGTGTGATACAATTCACGGAGCCGATGTTTTTGGATTTTTCCAGTAGTTGTGCGAGGCAACTGGTTAACAAAGATTACCGCCTTCGGCACCTCGTACGGACTAAGTTGGTGCCTCAGCGCATCGAGCAACTCGTGAACTTCAGGAGCGTTGTCTTCACGCGGAACCACAAAAGCGGTCACGGCCTCATGCCAATGGGCGTGCGGTAGCCCCACCACCGCAACGGCTTGAATACCGGGATG
Organism: Bacillota bacterium; assembly: GCA_021797515.1. Classification (GTDB taxonomy): domain Bacteria; phylum Bacillota; class Sulfobacillia; order Sulfobacillales; family Sulfobacillaceae; genus Sulfobacillus_C. The sequence continues at coordinate 34,041 of JAJZZP010000090.1, forward strand.
TCCCAAAAGAGCTTGCTCTATTTTTAATGAGGAGACATTTTCTCCACCGGACTTGATCATATCTTTTTTGCGGTCAACAAAGACAAGCAGTCCGTCTTCATCAAAATATCCCAAATCTCCTGAGTGATGCCAACCAAACCGGCGACTTTCCTCGGTGGCCTTAGAATCTTGGAAATATCCCTCCATAATCATGGGACTTCGCCAAACAATTTCTCCTACATCTCCATTAGGTAATAGGACCCCGTCATCTGCCATAATCGCAGTGTCGTACAATGTCGTCGACACTCCCCAATAATTACCCGACTTAACGCCGGTCCACCACGCGGGCAACACATTACTGGGCGGGTATGCCTCTGTCTGCCCGGAACCAAGAATGAACTCCGCACCCAGTCGAGTTTTCCCGTCTTGCAACGTGCGCTGATCCATGGGTGCCATCCCATAGACACAGGTGGTCAGTGAAGTGAGGTCATAGTAGTCCAACTCTGCAGAATCTAGAAGGGCACGGTACATCATCGGCAATAGCAATATTTTGGTAATCCGTTCCCGCTCAATCAATTCTAATAGAGCGCATGGTTCGAATCCCCGCACCAAAACGAGAGTCCCGCCCGCCATGATAGTACTAAACACTTGGCATTGCTGTCCTGCATGAAACATGGGAAGAACAATGCTGACCACAGCATCGGACCGCGTCCCCATCTCCACAAGCTCGTTGAGCGATGCCATGACAACCGCCAAATGAGAAGTCATAACCCCTTTAGGGATGGCCGTCGCACCGCTGGTGTATTGAATTTGGTAAATGTCTCGGTCATAGATAGCCACATCGTCCACTTCTTCTTGGGATCCTCTATCGAGGAATTGTTCCCAGGGGCAAATCCCATCCGATATCCCATTTACGGGAAACGTCCCAATCACAAAAAATTTTTTTCTTGTGCGTCCCATAAGTCTATAAAGCTCTCTCGCCTTCTCCACATCGTCAGATATTAAAACCGTGACATCTGCATGATTTAAAATCACGGCTGCATCATCGGGTCGCAACATGGGATTCATCGGTACTAGAACATATCCACCTTTAGCGCAGCCAAACAACATAATTACAAACTCAACCGAGTTCCCACACATAGCAGCAACCCGAGCACCCTGGCCAACTCCCAATTGGCGCAACGCCATGGCAAAACGGTTGGCTAATTTGTTAAGTTCCTCATACGATAGCCTCACACTCTTTTCTTGACCTTGACGATGTTGTACTACGGCGATTTTGTGGGGATATCGGTGCGATGACCGTCGCAGTATATCACCAACTGCCACCCGTCCAATCAAATTGGCCTCGAGGTCCGTCATTCAGATCCCTCCATTTCTGTGCTCGTCAAGTTATCGTCACAATAATCGAAAATAGGCAATATCAGTCATGGCCCCATCTCTTTTGGCCTTCCATACTGCCTCAACCCGTGTTCCTATGGGAATACGGCTGGCGGCCATTTCCACGTTGCTTAAGTCTAAATCACCAATCCAATGCAAAAGGCTCGTATCAGCACCATCTAATTTCACCAAAGCAATAACATAAGGCGGTGTCGGCAGTCCTTCATATTGCATACAATTGATCGCAAAAGATTCAATCGAGCCTTGCGGGCCTACTTCTACCCAGTCTTGCACAGGAACAAAACATTGCTCGCAAAAGGAGCGCGCGGGTACCAGCACACGTTGACATTGCCCACAACGCACTCCATAGATTTTTTGTTCATCGCGCATAGCACGGAAAAATCGGCTTGCCGTCCGCCCTGCATGGTGCGCAAAAGGAATATTCCACCTGGTTTCAATGACAATCGACTCTTCTTCACTGGATTGTTCCATCTTAGACATGTCTGTAGGCTCCTTCCTTCTTCGAACGACTTTCCCGCTGAGCTGGTGGAACCGAACCGATGCTGAAAGATCTTGTCTTCGCTTACGACGGAAAAGAAGAGATCAAAATGAATATATATTTATCGGGGTTCCGCCCCTAAAACCATGAGAGTCTGAAATTGCAAAACGCCACCCAGCCCGTGACACAATGCCGTTTTTACGCCGTTTACCTGATGTTCCCCTGCACGCCCCATCACTTGCAAGGCCGCTTCCGCCATACGTACCAGCCCAGTGGCACCAATGGGATTCGTACAGAGAACACCTCCTGACGGATTCACTGGCAAATCACCCTCCAGCCAGGTCACTCCTTCCTCGACCAATCGAACTCCTTGACCTTCTGAACAAAATCCCAAGGCTTCGGTTTGCATGATTTCCAGCGACGTAAACGGCGAATAGAGTTCGGCGACATCAATTTCCTTGCGCGGATCGCAGATCCCCACCTTGCGATATAGTCGGCGGGCGGCAACCGCGAGATTATCTCGATAGGCGACATCCGGTCTATCCCCATAAAAAAAAGTATCGGCCATGGACACTGCACCATGAATCCAAGCAGGACGGTCAGTCAGGGATCGCGCAACATGTTCTCCTGCTAAAACAACCGCTACCGCTCCATCGGAGCGTGGGCAACACTCCAACAATCGCAATGGCCATTCAATTAAGCGTGATTGCAACACCTGTTCTACCGTAACTTCAAATCTTAAATGGGCAAACGGGTTAAGGCAGGCATTCCGATGATTTTTTACCGAAACTAGCGCTCTTTGTGCATGGGTAGTGCCGTAGAGACCCATATGCCGAGTGGCAGGTAATGATCCTAAGGTAATAGCGGTTCCACCAATATTTCGATCATAGATCGGACAAGCGGCAGTATTAAGAATTGATTGGGCATCCAAGCTTTCGCTGACCCGTTGTTCGGCAACCGCTAACACCACATCACTAAGGCCCGAAGCGACTTGATGGTAAGCCGCAATTCCAGTAGACAGCCCAGTAGCCCCTGCCGTATTAATTCTCATAAATGGCCGACCGTATCCTCCGGCAGCCCCAGCACACCAGCGGTCGAGACAGTCAACGCCGTCAAATCCATCCATTACTCCAAAAACAATTGCATTCACATCATCGATTGATAAGTTTGCATCGCGTAGACATGAGTTGACCGCCTCGAAACACAGCTCGGAATGCATTACATCTTTACGGTGGGACACAAAATGGGTCTGGCCCACTCCCACCACTGCAACTCTTTGCATGTTTCACCTCCCTACAATCATTACCGCAGCCCGTTGATTGCCCCAACCGCTCATGCTTTGGGCCATTGCCGTTCGCGCCCCATCCACCTGATGTCGCCCAGCCCGGCCCATGACCTGACCCACGGATTCGGCCAGCCGAATAAGTCCGGCGGCAGCCGCTGGCCGTCCACCGATCAATCCGCCTGATGGATTAATCGCAGGTCCCGGCGTGCTCAACGGCTCCTGCAGCCATTGGTGCATCGCACCCTTTTCAAATAATCCCAGTGCTTCCGATGCCATTATCTCGTGATAGACCGTCACATCGTAAAGTTCCGCCACATCTACCTGCCGTGGCGGATCGGTTATATCGGCCATGTGATATGCCATTTCCGCCGCCTTCTCGAGTGCCGGCAAGTGGGCCAAATCTTTATCTCCCAAGTGATAGGTGTCATTTGCCCAGCCTATTCCTCGAATCCATATGGGCGGTCGGCCTAATCGTCGTGCGACCGGTTCGGAAGCCATCACTACAGCACAAGCCCCGTCACAGTAAGGTGCGAATTCCGGGCTACGCAGGGGGTAGACTGCATACGGAGCATTCAAGACCTCCGAAACGGTTATTGGCGCCCACACACTGGCATTCGCATTCAGCTGAGCTTGGGTGCGACTTTTCACTACCCGCTGAGCACCTTCAATATTCGTGATGCTATGCCGAATGCGGTAACTGTGGGCTTGCATCGCATTGGCGATAGCCTCGGTAAGTCCTAAAGGACGGACAAAAAATGGGTCAAGACTGTATGTGCTAAGCCTATCTTGACAAGTCTCAGATGCAACGCCGGTCGACACAACGAGTACCACTTCGTATTCGCCACTGAGAATTCCCAAGAATGCTTGTACCGCGGCAAACAACCCATCGTCGTGAATTCTAATTTCATCTTGATAAAATCCACCCGCTGCAGGAACGGTGTACATGTGTGAAGCGGTTCGTCCTACACTTAGGTCATATTCTCCCATGAACCAGGCATCAACAGCCCCGCGGTCAATCCCTGCATTGTGGAGGGCTTGTTCGGCCACAATGGTAGCCAATTCATAAAATGCATGCGAAGTCGGTTGTGCACTAGCCCACTGCGCGGTTCCTATAATTGCGACCTTATCCATCGTTTATGGCGCACTCCTTGCCAGCCGACGTCATTGTCCAGTCTTTGTTCATGGCCGCGTAGTGCTTTCTGCTGGTCGGCCTCCAGCAACCCCTTTGGTCAATATTCTCCATCAAACAGCCATCTGCCTTACAGGCATTGCCTCCACAAGAGCAATACACAATAGTCTGACGGGGGCCCCCAACCTGGTGCATCATGGGTGACATCGTCTCCTCCCCTCCATCTTGTCAACTGCGACTGGTTTGTCGCTCTGCCGTTCGACGAAACCGCCCGGAACAAATAATCTAAAGATAAGAATCGACGCCTCATCCGCATTGGCATTCTTCCGTACTTATTGGTTCCTGCACTTTACAACCCTAAGGACTTTGCAATAATGTCCTTCATCACTTCATCGGTACCACCCCCAATCCGGCTCAGTCGCAGATCCCGCCACGCTTGCTGAACGGGGAAATCCATTGTAAAACCATATCCTCCGTGAATTTGAAGAGCCGTATCAGCAACCTGGCACGCTACGCGCGCAGATACTAATTTACACATCGCTACCTCTTTAATGAGATTTTCTCCCTCCGCAAGCCGTTGGGCTGTGGAGTAGTTCAATTGACGAGCCGCCTCTATGGCGGTTGCCATAGAGGCCAGCTTATGCGCAATGGCTTGAAATTTACCAATGGGTTGACCAAATTGAACGCGCTGTTGGGCATAGGCTAAGGCTTGATGAAAGACACGGTCGGCTTCAGCCACAGCCATGATGGCGCCGACCATTCTTTCACCTTGAAGTTCCCACATAATTTGATAAAATCCCTTATTTTCCTCACCAAGTAGATTTGTTTCTGGAATTCGACAATCGTCGAAAACCAACTCAGCCGTGTCAGAAGCCCGCATTCCCACTTTTTTTATCGTATTCGTCACTCGAAAACCTGGGGTGCCCTTTTCCACGAGAAATAAAGACAGCCCCTTACGACCTAGAGTCGGCGCTGTTTTCGCTAGGAGAACGATAAAGTCCGCACGGACCCCGTTTGTGATAAATATCTTTTGTCCATTTAAAATCCAGCTATTGCCGTCGCGTACAGCGCGAGTCGCAATCGAGGCCACATCTGACCCCGCATTAGGTTCGGTGATTCCTAAACATGCTACTTTTTCGCCACGTATCGCAGGTACCAGAAATCTCTGTTTTTGGTCCTCGCTACCGAACTTAAGTAGGGGAGGGGTTGCCATTTCTGCATGCACCGCTGCAGCCATCGCCACACTACTGAGACCACAGTGAGCCATTTCTTCTGCAAAAACCAATCCCATCGCATAATCCCCGCCCTGTCCTCCGTATCTCTGCGGGTACCTCAGACCAAGAAATCCCAATGTTCCCATTCGTGGAAACACCCAATCCGCGAAATATTCCGCCGCCTCCCATTGGGCCGCATGCGGAAGCAATTCTTTTTCCGCGAACCGCCGCACGGCTTGGCGAACCATCTCGTGTTCTTCACTATATAGAGAGTTTCTCATCCTTACCTAGCGCCTCCTAACGCGGCTAACACACCCCCGACCGCTCCCGCCATCCCACGTGACGAGCACATCACGGCCTGTGCAATCCCACTCAATACATTCGTCGCACCATGATGACATCTTGCCGACCCCACATTAACTCGTTGGCCGCTATGGCCACTGGGCCGAAGTTCCCCCATCAACCGCAATCACTTGGCCGCTAATGTAGCTTGCGGCACCCGACGCTAAAAAAACGACCAATCCAGATACATCTTCTGGAACTCCCATGCGTTTTGCAGGAATGCGTTCCACTAGTTCTGCGCCGACGTGTTCAAGAACGCCATGACTCATCTTCGTAGGAATAAAGCCGGGAGCAATAGCGTTAGCCGTAATGCCATACGGGCCGTATTTCACAGCTAGATCTTTCGTTAATGCGACAAGTGCGCCTTTGCTAGCGTGATACGCGGGAGCCTCAGCTATATGTCGAGGCATCCCTCGCAACCCGGCCACCGAAGCAATATTAATAATCCGCCCAGCATGTCGTGCCATCATGAACGGCAACACGGCCCGCAACATCAGAAAAACTCCATCGACATTTACGGCCATGACACTGTGCCACTTTTCGAGGGTCATCTTCTCCAATGGCGACCCCCAGGTAGTCCCGCTATTATTAACCAATATATCTATGGAACCTAACGTCTCAGTAATCTGTGAAATGCCTTCTACTACAGATATTTCATCGGTTACATCCAAACCCAATCCCAGAGTGGGGCGGCCCACAGTACCGGCAATGGTGTCCGCCACTGATTGGCAGACAGCGCCATGACGGGATACCACCGCAACGGCGGCTCCGGCACCTGCAAGAGCCCACGCAATGTTCTCTCCCAATCCTCGACTGGCACCGGTGACAAGAGCCGTTTTTCCTGTCAAATCGAACAAGGGATTCACAGCCACATACTCCTTTCGCGATACGCCTTGAAGGTTTGCCAAAGACCTTTCCGTCACTTATACCGTCTTACACGGCATAGGATTTCGGCAGTCCGAGGACATGTTCAGCAATGTAGTTCAAGATCATATGGTTGTTGATGGGAGCCGTTTTACTGACACGCGAGCCTTCCCATAAACCAAAGATTTCATGGTCTCGGTCAAACCCATAACCTCCATGCGCTTGCAGAGCAATGTCACATGCCTCAAATCCCGCCTCCGATGCCAACAACTTAGCCATGTTGGACTCTGTCCCCGAGGATTTTCCTTCGTCAAACAATGCCGCTGCTCTATACAGCATAAGGCGCGCGGCATCGAGCCGTGCTCTGGCCATAGCCATCGGGTGTTGCAGGGCCTGATACGATCCAATGGGCTGATTACCAAAAATTGTTCTTTCCTTGGCATAGGCCACACCCTTGCTTAATGCTCGGTACCCCGTGCCCAAAGCCGAAGCAGCCGCTAGTTGTCTTTCAGGATTGAGAGCGTCAAACAAGTAACGAAATCCCTGTCCTTCATCTCCCAACAGTGCCTCAGAAGAAAGCCTTACATTGTCGAAAAACAGACTAAACTGCCGTTCGGGCTTCTTAACATCAATATTTAATTCGCGGTAGTGGACTCCGGGAGATGTTAAGTCGACCATCATCAAAGAAATTCCGTTGCGTCGGTCCGCTACCTGATTTAAGGGGGTAGTGCGGGTTACGACCAGGACATAATGAGAATCCTTTACATCGGAAATGAAAACTTTCTGTCCATTGAGGAGATAACTCCCATCCGGTTGGCGCATGGCCAACGTCTGGATCCGAAATGTATTAGTTCCCGCGTCCGGTTCGGTGATCGCAAAGCAAAGCCGAATGCGTCCTGATACCGTTTCTGAAACCAATTGTCGGCGTTGAAGCGGTGTCCCATATTTAAGGATAGGAATTCGGGCCAATCCGGTAACTATCAGCATGACGGGAACCCGGGAGATTTTAGCCATCTCCTCCGTTACCATGCAGAGTTCGGTCATCCCACCACCAAAGCCTCCATCTGCCTCGGGGATGCCCAATCCCAAAATGCCTGCGTGCGCCATATCCATCCATAGTTCATCAACGAATCGTTCTTCGCGCGCACATTGTCTCCAGTAGTGTTCATCATATTTTTCGGCTAACTTTCGTGCGGTTCCCAATAACAGATCCCGTTCATCACTATCCACCAGCTATCCCTCCTGTTTTTCATTGCCACCGCTATTAAACCAGTTGCGATAGCTCTCCCTTAAAGCGTGTTTTTGTATCTTGTTGGAGGCAGAACGCGGCAATTCTTTTATGGCAATGATGGCCTTGGGCACCTTATATCCCGCTAACTTACTATGGCAAAAAGCGAGAAGTTCCTTTTCAATGTTAGGGTTTGGGCTGCTCAGCACAACCATGGCCGTCACGGCTTCTCCCCAAATCTGGTGGGGCAATCCCACCACGGCGACATCGTGCACTGCAGGATGCATCAACAACGCACGTTCCACTTCTATCGACGCAATATTTTCCCCTCCACTTTTAATTAAGTCCTTTTGTCGGTCGACAAACCAGACCACACCTTCTTCATCTATCCAGGCGATGTCACCGGAATGGAACCAACCATCGCGAAACGCACCCTCTGTGGCCTCTTCATTTTTCCAATAGAGTTCCATAGCTTGAGGCCCCCGATAGACCAACTCCCCTATCTGACCACGGGGCAAAAAATTTCCCTTGTCATCCATAATGGCCGCCTGGGTATTCACTCCCGGAGGTCCCCACGATGCAGCCTTGGTGTATTGGTGATGGGATTGTTGTCGGGTGGTAGGGGGGAGAAATTCTGTTTGTCCCGATCCCATGATGACGGATGCATTACCAAAAAATGATTGCAGTTGGGCGATACGCTGGGGCGGCATGGGTGCCATACCGTATTCGGCAACACGTAAGGACGAGACATCACGGACCGCCTTTGATGGATCATCTAGCAGTGCCTGATACATTATGGGCAACAGCGTCATGGCCGTGACGTTGTATTGTTCAATCAGCCGTAGCGCTTCGGAGGATTGAAAGGCCTTCATAAGCACAATAGTGCTGCCTCGAAAAAAATTCGGCAACGCGAGCGTATTGAGCGCTGCCACGTGAAACAAGGGCAATACAATCAAAGAGGAGTGAAATTGGGCTCCCTCGACGGTTTCCACCATGGAAGCATATGCGGCTAAGGCTCCCATAACGACCGCTATGTGACTCGTTAAGACCCCTTTCGGCTTGCCTGTTGTTCCGCTTGTATAAAGCAGTTGGACCGGGTCGCGATCTCTCACAATCACTGTGACCTCCCCGGGATCCCCCTCCTGCAAGAGTTGGTCAAATGTGGTTCCCGTTGAGGGACATGGTGCAAGCGCACTCTCTCGATACCAAACCACGTCAAGGGATGTCGGCAGGTCTGGGACGGCCCCCGCATAGGTGGTCTCCATCATAAGAATTTTGGCTCCAGAATCTTCGAGACAATAACGAAGCAAAGGATAATCCAACCGGGCATTAAGTGGAACCGCAATCATACCAGCCTTGGCACAAGCAAAGTAGCTCACGAGAAATTGCCACGAATTTCTAGACAATAACGCGACCCGCGTGTTCGGTTCTACCGTGCGCCGTAATAGTGCATGTGCTATGCGATTAGCATATTGATTAAATTCGGAGAAGGTTAGTTGAAAATCCCCATCGGCGACGGCGATATTGTTTGGAAATCGCGCGGCCGCCCTATCAGCCAGGTCGCCGACAGCCACCCGTTTCACCACATTTTGCTGCCAGTCTAATGTCTGCACCGGTATCTCCCCTGTTCTGCCTCCCCATCGTTCTGACACGGTCATCCGCCCCGTTTCGTTTCATAGCGGCCATCGCCACGCTGTAAGACCCGCAATTACGTCGGTTTACCCTTTTCCAAGAAAATTCCGTACAAAGGCGCGGTGCCCTTCGGTATCCATCATGAGACTTTGCATCATGCTGGCGCGGCTTAGTTCTTCCACCAAAGATGGCAGGCGGTTGTGCCAAGCCATCGCCTTGAGATATTTCACTGTCTCGCGCGAGCGCCGGCAAATCTGTTCAGCCCATTGTTGTACCGATGCTGGCAAATCCGGTGTCACCTCGCGCACTATTCCTATGTTTTGCGCAGTCTGCGCGTCGATTCTCTGACCAGTTAAGAGCATATCTAGTGCTCGATGCCATCCCACAATTTGGGGCAGCAGGTACGAACCGCCAAAATCCGGTACTAATCCTGCTTGCACAAACGTCTCTCCAAATGTCGCATTAGGGGACGCAAACACGACATCAGCGGCAAGGGCCAAATCGCATCCAGCCCCCACGGCAGGACCATCCACCGCGGCAATGATCGGTAACGGATGCTGAATCAATGCTAGGATTAATCGCTGCATCGTTCGATACGACTCCATTCTGTTTATAGGCGATTGGTGCTGGAGATTCTCCAATGCAGCCACGTCACCGCCACTGCAAAATGAGCCGCCGCGACCACTGATTACAAGGACGCGGGACTGCATGTCGACCGCTAACTCTGTAAGATTGTCAATGAGTTCTTTCACTAACTGATCATTTAACGCATTTCGTGTCGTTGGACGGTTAAGCCAGAGCCATACTATCCCGTCCTCTTGCCAAACTTTTTCTACCAATTGTTGCGCCAATGGATGCTCCTCATTTTGGGTCATAGGACGCGATCCTCATTTTGGGATTTGGTCAACGGTAACCGAGTCCCGCGAGCGTCAGGCATCCTATAATCTTCGCGAAGTTGGCGCTTGAGAACCTTGCCTGTCGCATTACGTGGCAATTCCGTTTTCATTGCCACATAACGCGGCACTTTGAAGTGCGCAAGGCGCGTCTGACAATAGGCGGCAATGTCCGAAGGCTGAAGTTCTCCCGGCGTTTGGCATATAATGCACGCCATGACTTCTTCCCCCATCACCGGATCAGGCACACCGAACACAGCGGCCTCTGAAATCATGGGATGTTGATGCAAAACTTCTTCAATTTCCCGGGGATAGATATTGACGCCACCACGAATAATCATGTCCTGTTTACGGTCTTCAACGTAGAGAAATCCTTCGGCATCCATTCGCCCGACGTCTCCAGTATGAAGCCACCCTCCCCGGAAAGCCGCTGCTGTAGCCTCGGCATCTCGGTAATATCCCGTCATCTCTGTGGGACTCTGCATGACGATTTCCCCCGTGTTATTAAATCCGAGTAGCCTGCCGACGTCATCCATGATTCCCACACGCACATAAGGGCCGGGTTGTCCCACCGATCCTGGCTTGCGCTTCGCATCCACTGCGTAGATGCAAGTCCCGCCTGGCCCAGACTCAGTCAGCCCATATCCTTCAACAAGTTCAACATCAGACCCAAATGCCTCCATAACCCGCAGTTTCAGAGCATGGGGTACGGTCGAAGCGCCAGTGTAAATCATTCTTAAGGAAGACAGGTCAAACTCTTGGAGATTCGGCAAATTGAGCAACCAGTGAAGCATAGGCACCACAGCAAACAGAATCGTCACATGTTTGCGTTCAATCGTATGAGCCACATTCTCTGCCTGAAATCCAGGCAACAGCACACAACTCGCTCCAGCCAACATGTGGGGCATAAGAAAAAAGTGCATTGACGCAGAATGATACAGCGGTGTCGTCAGCAGAATGCGGTCAGCTGACGTAATACCCATCATGCGCATCCCAATTAGGGCGGTGCTCAGCACACTAAAATGTGAATGAATAACACCCTTGGGTTGGCCCGTTGTTCCTGACGTGTAAAAAATGTCACACGCATTATCCGATTGGGTACCCGCGAATGGAGTTGGCGTGCAATGCTCTGTGAGCAGTTCAGTCCAAGCTCGTGCATCAAAGAACGGCTCCTTCTCCACAGAAATCATAATCGGTTTGCTGATGGTTCCGCTATTTGCCAGCGATCGAAGCATTGCTAGATGTTCCGCGTCGGTGATCACCAGCCGCGGAGTGCAATGATTAAACAGGTAGGTAATTTCATCGTCCTTGAGCGCCGGATTTATTGGCACACTTAAAGCGCCGACAGTTGCTGCAGCAAAATAGCTTAATACAACCTCTTCGCGATTTGGCATGATGATGGCAATACGGTCCCCGGGTGCAATATCAAGAGACAAAAACCCTAAAGCAACGCTCTCAATGGTCCGGGCAAAGCCCGACCACGTCATTTCACTGTCCTCCGTAATCAGAACGGTCTCATCCCCAAATTGACTCGCATTCTCTCGAATAATAGCCCCTACGGTTTTGCCTGCTATATCGCTGAGACGATCATAGAGTTTAGGACGCCATACCATGGTGAGATAAACACCCCTTTCCCCTTGACAGCGTTTTCTTGGCCCACGGCCTTAGCTCAACGTTGGATTATCGTCAGTACGGGAGGGAGTACTAACCGTCCCATCTGACAATTGTTGGCGTAAGATGTGCTTTTGCACCTTGCCAGAAATACTGCGGGGCAAATCTTGCACAAAAAACACAGCCTTTGGAATCTTATACGATGCTAAATATCCCCGTAAGTTGGCACGAATTTCGTCTTCTGACGTGTTCTGCCCCGGCTTGACAACGCAAAATGCCGCTATCGCTTCACCCCAAACCGGATCGGGCATTCCGACGACCACCGCGTCGGCCAAGGTTCCATTGCAATGCAAAATGGCGACCTCTACTTCTGTAGCCGACACATTTTCTCCCCCAGTTTTCACCATATCGGTTCGCCTATCCACAAAAAACAGGCATCCCTCCTCGTCCTCGCGAACGTAATCGCCGGTCCACAACCATCCATCTCGCAAGGCTTGAGCCGTTTGTTCTGGTTGACCAAAATACCCAGAAAAGACGTTGGGGCCACGCACAAGGAGTTCGCCTACGGACCCGGCAGACACCTCCTGCTCACTGGCGGCATCGACGACCCGCACCTCGTTAATCCACACTGGCCACCCAATAGAATTTTCTTTCCAGATCGTTTCCGCAGTAGATTCGGTCAGGGTCACGGTAGGACTGGCTTCCGTTAGTCCATATCCAAAAATTAACTGGTCCAGGCCTAATTTGTAGATGACCTCTAGGCAAAATTCGCGCGTATATTTCGCCGCAGCGGTTAGCACAAGGCGCAGAGAACTGGCGTCGCCCTGGGGTAATTCGGGCGACGTTAGAAGAAGCTGCAGCGGTGCCATAAGAATGTTCAGCACAGTAGGCCGCTCCCGTTGAATGAGAAGCAACGTTTCCTCCACGCTAAAGGTTCGTTCCAATACAATGGGGAGACCCTTGAGAATAAAGGCAGCCGTGAGCATGTGAATACCACCCACGTGGCAAAGGGGCATCGGTTGCAATAACTTGTCTCTGCGCGTGAGTTCGGCGTGGTAAAGAAAGGTTATGCCATTCCACAAAAAATTTTCCTGCGTTAACAAGGCGCCCTTTGGACTTCCTGTCGTCCCTGACGTGTAAAGAAGCAGTACAGGATCGCTCGTTTGGGGTAGCATTGTATCCGGTTCGTCCGAAGACTCGCATTGTAGCAACGCGTCAAAATCCATATTGTCGCCGGTATCGGGAGACCCACCGATAATCACCACGTGTGCATGCCTATCCCGAGCCCGCGTCACGACCTCGCTAAATTGCGTTTCCAACCCATGGTCCACTAACAAAACTCGCGACTTAGAGAGGCGACATTGTAAATCAATCTCGTCATTCGTTAGACGCCAATTAAGTATGTTCAAAATACAACTCAGTTTCGCACAAGCAAAATAAGCCTCAAGATACTCATGGCGATTGAAGCTAAGTATGGCCACTACGTCGCCAGAGCGCATACCCATTCGCTGGAGAGCACGGCTAAACCGATTAACGCGGCTGTTGAACTCCCGATAAGTCAAACGTACTTCGCCATCAATTAATGCTTCGCGGTTAGGATATCGCCGAGCAACCCGTTTGAGAATATCGCCCATCGCAAGCGCCGGTGTCATCGTCATTACGCCTCCCTAATTCAGGGTTAATAGGAATGCCCTGAGCCGGAACTCATCATTTTCGCAATAGTTATCAACTATCCGGTTAGTAAGCACATTTTCAACATACACCCGACCCAATCCCTTGTCAATAAAAAAACAGACGATCCAAACATTTCTTAGTTATCAGTATAGTGTTTGTGGTCTCCCCCGGCCCACGGTGTCTCTCGAGGCTGATCCCGGCAAGACGATGGCTTCGCCACCCGAAATGCAGCCGCAAGTTAGGCAAGAGTTTTAAAGGAAATTTTTATTGCCCATCGCCAAAAAACGCTTGACAATCCGAAATCGACGAATGACACTTAAGTCGAAATATGCTTACTTATTAGTTAGTTAGGATTTCTCTCTCAGTTAAGTCCAACAAAGGAGGGTTCAATTATGGATGTGTTTCCCCCAGAGTCATCGACTAAAACGGTCTCAGACATCAATGGTCGATTAGATAGACTTCCGCGTGGAAGCCTGGGATTTGGTCCGTTCATTGTTTTAGGCCTTGCTTTTTTCTTTGCGTATTATGACATCACGATTATTGGCGTCACGCTCCCGAATTTAATCACTAAATTCCACCTCAACGGGAGTCAAATTGCCATTCCTGTTTCCGCAAATTTGATTGGCTATATGGTAGGCTCTTACGTTCTCGGAAGTCTGGCCGATGTTTGGGGACGTCGCCGAAGTCTACAAGTGACACTGCTGGTCCTAGGCTTGGGAGGCATTTTAACTGCATTGTCTTGGAATCTTGGCTCTCTTTCGCTATTTCGTTTCATTACCGGCCTCGGAATTGGAGCCGTCATCTCACTCGCGTCGACAATTATGACCGAATTATCTCCATCGAAGCTGAGGGGACGTAACGTCCAGTATCAAATGATTTGGGGCGGGATCGGATTAGCGGGCGCTCCGTTCGCCGCAATTCCTCTTTTGCAATTAGGAAGCTACGGCTGGCGTGTTGCCTTCGGTGTGGCTGCCTTGGCTATTGTTCTGGCGTTTTTTTGCCGAGACCCGTGGTTGCCTGAGTCGCCTCGATGGCTCGTGCTTCATGGTCAACCAGAAGAAGCGGCACGCATTTTAACGGCAATGGAGAACCGGATTACTCACCGTCTTAACGGACCATTGCCGGAAGTCCCTGTCGTCCCGCCCGAAACGTCATCCTCCACATTTCCAACAGCGGCTCTGTTTCGCTCGCCCTATTTGGGGCGGACTCTGTTCGTGTTCTTTTGGTGGGGTATTGCGTACGTGATGTTATACGGATATCTTGCTTATGAACCCTACCTGCTTGGAAAAATGGGGCTTTCGCCAGCCCATGGACTGCTATACACGGCACTCGGGGATACCGGAATTCCCATCGGCGCTGCCCTGGTCTTACTTGTGGTGGAAAGAGTGCAAAGACGCGCCATCATTATGACTCTTTGGGCTTTATATGTCATTTCCTTCATCATTTTGGCAACAAGTTTCAATGGTTTTACGGTGTTTCTTGGTGCATTTTTAGTTTCTTTATCCATTTTAGCCAATGGCGTTTCCTACACTTATACCACGGAAATTTTTCCTACACGAGCCCGCGCTTCGGCTATCTCCATTGGGGATGGTTTAGGGCATATCGGAGGAGTCATTGCCCCGTTTGTGGTACTCACCGTGCTAGCCATGTCAGGTGCCCGAGGCGTCTTTTGGATCTTTGCTATCCTAAGCTTGGTAGATTTTCTAATGATGGCCATTTTAGGTTTACGGCATACAACCGGTGAACACCTTACGAAATTGGCGAGCTAGTACAACACCCTGGTCATTGGACCTGCCCCCCCTCGGCGGAGAGCGTGTCAACCGTATCGGTTAAGGCTAAACAAATTGCCTTACTATATGGTAAGATAGTGCCTAATTGTGACTACTCGTGGGTTCATTTTTTCACCGCCACGAAGAAGTCGAGAGGAGAGGTCTGATTGAAACGGAAATCTGGCTCTGACAGCTCTTTATGGGAAGGTGGACGTCCTGAACGCAGGAAAGAGATTATGGCCAAAGCTATTCAGCTAATTCAAGAAAAGGGATTTCGAGAGATGACTTTGGACCAATTAGCTGACGAACTGGACTTTACCAAAGCCGCATTTTACTATTACCTTTCGAGTAAAAAAGATTTATTGTATTTGATTCATGACAATTCCATGACGACCCTAATATCGACGATGGTGGAAATCGTGCAGCAGAACATCGACCCTAGGGAAAAGCTGGCCCAGTGCATCCGAGCCTACGTGGTGATGATTGCTGAAAACCTAGCGGGCTTCCAAATTTACTTTATGGAAAAACGCGAGCTGCGCCCTTCAGATCAAGAAACCCTGACGGCACGAGAACGAGAGTTTGTCGACGCTCTAGAGAATGTGTATCGGGAAGGAGTCGACCACGGTCTCTTTGTCAATCATAACGCTTCGGTTGTAGTCCATTCGATATTGGGCATGTGTGCATGGATGACCCGTTGGTATCATGACGCGGGGACATGCACGCCGACCGAAGTTGCCGATATCCTCATCCAGATCATATTTGACGGACTCATTCCACGTGACGTTTCCGGTACCAACAATTCTGTGACCTAAAGACATGGTCTTCTGACAAATAGAAGAATCACGGCAATGCAGCCCGCAAGTTATAGTACCACGATCTCTTGAAAAGAGTGGATATAGTGGACCCATCCTTTAGCAATCGTTATTGTATCGCAGGTATTGGCCATACCAGGTATGGCGCTTTGCCAGATACGTCTGTAGAAAATTTGCACGTTCAGGCTATCCAACAGGCTGTCGCTGACGCAGGGCTAACCAAGTATGATATTGATGGGGTTCTTTGTCTCGCACCGGTATCTAACTTTCAGATTGGCTACGCGGTCAAATTATCTGGGCTGCTCGGCATTACGCCCCGAATTTTAGGTGCTCTGGACCAAGAAGGCGCGAGCATAATCACTCTCATCGGTTATGCGATGATGGCAATCGATGCTAAGCAATGTTCTGTGGCCGTTATTAGTTATGCGGATAATCCACGTTCAGGATCCCGGGCTATTTATGGGGCCCCGCGTGGTACTGACGGAATCTTTGGGTGGTTTGGCACACCAGCGGCCTACGCAATGATTGCCCGAGCACACATGGAAGAATACGGCACGCGGGCGGAGCAATTGGGGTCAGTTGTAGTCGCTTGCCGCAAGCATGCTCAGCTCACGGAACACGCCGAACGTCATCGCGAATTTTCTATGGAGCAGTACCTTTCGCAACCCATGCTAGTGGACCCATTTCGCCCCGCAGACTGTGCGCTGGTCTCCGATGGCGGTGCGGCGCTCATTGTCACGTCACTAGCTCATTGTCAATCGCTCGGCATACGTGACCCCATTCGAATATTGGGCATCGGTCAGGGTCACCAGCCCCAAGATCTGTCCCATCGACAGAAGTTGACGACAAGCGGCGCGGTCGCGTCGGGTCGGCAAGCCTTTGCCATGGCAGGTCTTGGCACCAGCGACATTGATGTAGCAGAGCTCTACGATTGCTTCTCGATCACCGTTCCCATCACCTTAGAGGATTACGGATTTTGTGACAAGGGCGAAGGCGGGCCTTTTGTGGAGAATGGCCGCATCGAAATAGGCGGCACGTTACCCGTGAACACCGCTGGTGGACTGCTGGCTGAAACCGGTTTGCCCGGTCCGCAACTCGTAATCGAGGCGGTTCGCCAAATGCGCGGGAACTGCGGGGAGCGACAAATTATGGATGCCAAGGTAGCGTTAGTGTCCAATCAAGGGGGCATTATGCAAACTCATTCCACCTTAATTCTGGGACGGTGATAGACATGGCGATTCATGACCCTCACGGCATTATTGTCGGCAACATCGAGGCGTTGTATCACCCCACGCCCGAAACCCTTCCTTTTTGGGAAGGGTGCTCCCACGGGCAGCTATGGTTACCCCAATGCTGCGAATGCCGGACCGTCCTGCATCCTTTTGATTCTACCTGTTCCGTATGCCTTGGGCCCACGCGCAAATGGATTCAGGCGAGCGGTGATGGGAGGATGATAACTTGGGTTATTTATCGAAGGTTGTACAACCCTGCCTTCACACTCCCCTATGTGGTCGCCCTCATTGCTTTGTCCGAAGGACCCCACATAATTAGCAATCTCGTTGACTGCAGTGAAGCAACAATAAAGGCCGGGATGCCTGTCAGGATCGTTTTTGACCAATTGACGGACCGGATAGTATTGCCGCGATTCCGTCCCCACTCAATACTTTTGGAGGCTGATACTTATGATCACTCTCGACAAATACTATGATGAAATCGTAGTAGGCCAGTGTTGGACTTCTCAAGGCCGCACGGTCACCGAAACAGATGTGGTAGCATTTGCGGCACTCACCGGAGATTGGTATCCATTACATACCGACGCTACTTATGCAGCAGCTACCCAATTTGGCCAACGCATTGCGCACGGATTACTGGTGCTGGGAATTGCTTCAGGGCTGTTACGAATTGATCCGGGAACATTGGTGGCCTTCTATGGTATGGATCGTGTACGCTTTCTTCATCCTACCTTTATCGGTGACACACTTCACGTGGAAATGACCGTCGTCGCCTTAAAGGATCGCGGGAGCGAGGACGGCCTAGTCACGTTCGAACAGAGAGTCACGAATCAAAATCAGACTACGGTCGCGCTCTCCACCTTGAAAGTTGTACTAGCAAAAGCTCCCGGAAGTCGCTCAAACACGTGAATAACTTCTAACCTTGAGATCGTTTTCTGAAATCGGAATGACAAGAGTGTTGAAAGCCGTGTCATATGGGTTGGCACTCAGGATGAAACCGGTATACCCAACGTAACCCTTATTCCGCACGTCCCAACTGTCGTGATTCCTGAAGGGGGTCGGCATTTTGCGCCCATTTCGTCTCGCCGATATTCGTTAACCGAAGGCCCGCAAGTTGTTATACAGGTTTATTGAGTCAGTGGTGACAACGGATTCCCCATTCAATGCGATGCCTTAGGAGCCCTAGAATTTTAACCCACGATTTAACATTTTCTGATCTGGATAAACGGGCAACACTCGGATGTGTGGAATTTGGAAATCCATGAAAACCCTCATCTTGACCCACGATTCGGTCGAATTGCCAGTTCCGTATCCCCCTATGTGCTAGATGACCTTAGGAATCTTTTTACCATCCCGTCCACACGTTATCTCCCCACACTCAGAGGCCTACAAGATCCGGCAACAGTGCAGTGTTGGCCGAGGCCCACCACTTGATGGCGAGACTCACCGCGGCGCTACGCAACAACCAATGGATTAGCGCTCTCGCCCTCTTCAAGGCGACGGTCCCGGTCTTACCGACGCAAGCGAGTTGTGGGGTCGTCTATTTAACAATCTCGCGATTACCCATCAAACTTTGGGGGTATCTTGATGAAGCTGTGGAGTGGGATGAAGCCTATACCGCCTGGCGGGTCGTCATCGCGCATGCGCTCGCTTTAATGCACAAGGTCATGCGGGAGCCGGGCGCGGATATCGCTGAACACGTGGCAGTTCTCGAAAAATGGCGAAACCTCGAGACCGGTGCCTCCGATCCGTTAGTGGAATGTTGGCTGTTAGATGGGGGGTGCGAAATGCCATTGCCGCACGGAAAATAGGGCTTGTGCGGCGCTTGGCCGGGGAGTATGGCCGTGGGGTGTCGGAGCATGCCAGTTGCCGCGGTGAGCGGCTGCGCTTCGCGGATCTACAAGCCCAACTCTTGGTGGTTGATGGGGAAACGGAGAGGGCCGCTGCCTATATTAGTTGCAGACCGTACTCAGTCAGCAGGCTCATCTTCATGAGCCGAGCTACATTTGGCTAGAGGTCGCGCAAACTTTGACGCGTCTCGATGGCACAATCCTTGTATGTCGGCAGTTGATGCAGGCATATTGGTCATTAGGCGCCCAAGGGTAGCTTGAGCGGTTGTTACCGGCATGGCAACCACCGGTTTGCAACCAACAGCGCCTCTTGTTCACCTTCGACAGAGCGACCATTCATTTCTTCGCGAGCATATTCCGTCTATTTACCAAACAAAAGTGGTTATGGGTCAGCCCTGGAATCCGAACAATTGGCGAAACGGCGCTATACCTGGTTTACCGAATATGTACCATCGCTTGCTCAGTTAATCCTTAGTTTGTTCATGCTGTTTCGTATGGGAGTGGTTTTGCGCATCTATCGCACTCATAAGATCTGATTAGCCCGCCGCAAGAAAGAATTGCTATGTAACGCTTTCAGACCCTGTTGCATTTTTCGTTCGCTTTCTCACAAATCTCGAATTTGTACCACCAATCGCCCGGTGTCACATTGGGTAGCACGCGTACAGCACCGCTTAAATCCTCGTTTGAATTTTTAAACTTCCTATTGACAGCCCCTTAATTCGCAAGTATTCTGATAGTGCCACCGCACACGAACGAACACTAAACAACGATTGTTAATAGGTTGTGCATGTGTCTTAGCGTGAGTGGACACAAAGTCGTCGTCGCGAGTGATGCATATTGAAGGAGGACGGAGAGGATGCCGGAGAAGGATGATGTCACGGCGGATCGCTTTTACGCCGAGGTTCCTGTAGCACATCAAACGTATGCCCTTAAAGGCAGCGGAGCCTATGACTGGGGGATGGCGAATCGGTTGGCACGCATTTTCCAGCCTGCCGACGGACGGACGGTAATGTTGGCCATCGACCACGGGTATTTTCAAGGGCCGGTACGGGGTCTCGAGCGGGTTGACCTGAATATTGTTCCGCTCCTGGGGCAGGTCGACGCCTTAATGCTGACCAGAGGCATATTGCGAACCAGCATCCCTCAAAACATGCCTAATCCCGTGGTGCTGCGGGTCAGCGCCGGGTCAAGCATCTTAAAAGAGTTATCCGAAGAGGCTATCGCGGTCAGCATTGAGGATGCGATACGTCTCAATGCCGCTGCGATGGCGGTCCAGGTCTATGTGGGAGGCGAATTTGAACACCAAACCATCCAGAACTTGATCAAGTTGGTCGATGCGGGGATGCAATATGGAATCCCCGTACTGGCGGTGACCGCGGTGGGACGCGAGATGGTTCGCGATGCCCGGTATTTTCGGCTCGCCTGTCGGATTTGCGCGGAACTCGGTGCTCAGTTTGTGAAGACCTATTTTGTGGACGAAGGGTTTTCGAGCGTAGCTGCCTCCTGTCCCGTGCCGCTGATTGTGGCCGGGGGCAAAAAAGTCGAAGAGCGCGACGCACTGACCATGGTCGAACGAGCCCTGCAGGAGGGGGCCGCAGGGGTCGATATGGGACGAAACGTCTTTCAGTCTGTAAAGCCCGTGGCGATGTTGGATGCATTGAACGGTATTGTCCACAACGGCTGGACGGCAGAGAGCGCGTGGGAATGGCTCCGGTCGCGTCCACAGGAGCAAGTGTCGGTGCCTTCGGCATGAAGCAACTCGGGAAGGGGACCCGGGCCCCTTCGGAAATTCCGTATTAAAAACGGACAGCATTTTGATCCCAAACCCGGGGAAGCGAGGTAAGATATTTGCACTCGGTTTGCATTGCGCCATCGATCATGTCTGCAGATTTTTCGCGGCTGGCTTCAGCCTGCGACTCGATTGCCAGATCGGCCGATATGGTGCATTTGGACATCACCGACGGGTACTTCGCGCCGACCCTCACGATGGGTCCTCAAATTGTCGCAGGTATTCGTAAACTGACGAAGTTGCCCTTGGACGTGCACCTAATGCTAGAGAATCCTGAACGATTTGTGGAACCGTTTCGGGATGTCGGCGCGGATCGCATCGCGGTTCATTGGGAAGCTTGCCGAGATCCGATGACCGTGTTGGCGGATATCCGCCATTCGGGGGCTTTGGCGGGAATCGCCTTAACCATCGACACACCCGTGTCGGTCGTGCGCCCGTTGCTTGAGATCGCCGATTATGTAGTGATATTAAGCGTAGAATTGCGGAGCACGAGCCACGGGTTTCAGCCAATAGCCCTCGACAAGGTGCGCGAACTGGTGACGATGCGCGGCCAGCGGTCTCGTCCGCAGGTGGAACTGGACGGGGCCATCACTCTCCAAACGGCGGGTTGGGCCAAGGCCGCGGGGGCCGAGATTTTGGTTGCCGGTGGAGCCGTGTTTCAAACGGAGAATCCGGAACAGGCGATTCGCGGATTGCGAAACGCGTAACCGGCAATCCGGTCGCACAAACGCCCGACAATCCCACAAGAATGAGTCGGCGTTGGGCAACAACAAGGAGGAGTTATGGACGTTCCGGAATTGGCGGATGCCGCTTTTTTGCCCAAAGAGCGTCTGGTGCGCATCTTTGAAGTGATTGAACTACAAGGGTCAGCGCGGGTGTCCGACCTCGCGAGGCAATTCGGTACGTCTTTGATGACCATCCGGCGCGACCTTACGGAACTCGAACAAAAAGGGCTAGTCGTCCGCACGCGTGGCGGGGTCATGCTGCGCAAGGGCATATTGGAAGACTATGAGGTTGATGTCCGGCGGCGGACACACATGGAACAAAAACAGGCCATCGCTCGTACAGCCGTGCGTTTGATTAAGTCAGGCGATACTATTGCGTTAGATGCCAGCACCACCGTAGTGGAATTGGCTCAATTACTGGTGCAACTGCCCCTGACCGACATCACCGTCGTGACCAATAACTTTATGGTTGCCAATGTCGTCGCCACATCAAACATCGATTTGTTTTTCGTCGGCGGACGCCTTCGCCGAGAAGCGCTCTCAACGGTGGGATCTCAGGCCCAGACCATGCTGGCCCAATGGACCTGCGCAAAAAGCTTTGTATCGGGCACAGGGGTGGATGTGGAAGTCGGTTTGATGGATAGCAATCCGGATGAAGTCGGCATGAAACACCTAATGCTGCGAAACAGCGTGCATCGGTATCTTTTGGCCGATTCATCGAAATTGATGCGGCGCGCGGTGACGCGGGTGTGCCCTCTCACCGATTTTGACGCCGTCATTACGGATTCGGGAATCGATAAGGCAATCCGCAAGATCTTTGAAGATAGCAATATTCCTCTAATCGTGGCCGATTGATTGCGAAGCGGGGTGTTGGCAGCAAGATCACGCCTAACGCGGCCGCCCAGACTAGACGAAAGGAAGAGGATCAACCGATGAAAGAAATGAAGACAGGACCGTCGCGAACAGTTCGAAATCGGACCCTTGCCGCAGGCTTGACAATAGCCATGACAGCGGGCATCGCAGGTTGCGGCACTTCAAGCACCCCTGTTGCGTCTTCAAGCAGCCCCATTACCATCACCTTGCTGGGTTTTGCCGGATGGGCACCCAGCGCCATTGCAGCCAAAATGGCGCAGACGGAATTTCCGGCTTACGCGAAAAAACACTGGGGCATCAATGTTAAAGTAGCCTACGCCACCAGCCCGTTCGCGGATTTATATTCAAAACCGGCTTCCTCGCTGGCCGCGCATTCGTCGGAGTACAGCTTGATTTGGGGCAAAGGCATGTGGTACGGATCTTTTACCGGTCCGAAGTGGATTGCGTCCGTCAATAGTTTGATCGCGAACTCGCCGGAACTGAAGACGGCGCAAGCCAATTTCATTAGTCCTTTTATTCAGAAGTCCTACGAATCCTATCCCTATGGCAGCAACCACTTGTGGGGAATACCCAGCGAGGGCGATGCCCTCATTATGTACGTGCGAAAAGATCTGCTAGACAACCCCGCCAACCAGGCTGCGTTTCAGAAGGCATATGGATTTCCGCTTCCCACAACATTCACTCAATGGCAGACTTTGTCATGGTCGAAATTTACTGATATCTTGAAATTTTTCAACGATCCGGCGAAAGGGTTTTATGGCCTAGCGTCAGAATACTCCGATAGCTATGACTTTATGTTCAATCAAGCGATGACCATGGTTAGGGATTACGGAGGACACATCTGGGACCGGTCGACGCGCCAAGTCTATGGCGTACTTAACAGCCCTCAGGCCGACGCTGGTTTGAAGGCCTACGTAGGCTTGTTGAAATACCAGCCTCCAGGGGCCGACACTTGGGGCATTTCGCACGATATTCAAGCTTTTACCGGAGGCCACGTGTTTGCCGCGTGGCAATGGTCTGCGGTAGGCCCGGCCATGTTCACACCGGCTATGCAAGGCAAGGTCATGGCTGTGCCCCTTCCTGGAAACACCGTCAATGGCCAGTTCTTGCAATATTCGGCGGTGGGAGGGCAGGCATGGAATGTCAACAATTTCTTAGGCCCTCGCCATAAAGCGGCGGCTTTCGACTTCATCAAGTGGTGGTATTTGCCGTCCACCCAGATGCAATATGCCATGCAGGGAGGCAACTCAGTCCTGAAATCGGTCGTGGACAACCCCACGGTTCAGGCGCACGATCCTTGGTATCGGGCCTATAGGTATACGATGACCAACAAGCATCTGGTGGATGAATATCATAACGCCGATTACGCGACCTTGATGTCCGAAATCCAAAAAGCATGGACGGCGTATGCCACCGGAGAAATCAATAGTGCCTCACTCGCCAATACCTATGCCGCATGTCGACAACAAGCGACACTGTTCAACACCGGGTTGACTAATACGGCACCCCCGACCAGTTGCGCTAATGTGCATCTTTAGACTCTAAAGCTTTCTGTTGAGCCGCTTCTAATCTGGCAGGGGAGACAAGATAGGATGGTCTCCCCGCCGGATGGCTCACCTTAGACGAAACGAAGCACAAGGAGAGGATCTCTATGAATAATGACGGTGGCCAACGACTCAGATTCATGCGCCAGGGTTTATCGTTAAAAGCTTTCGCGTGGATTCTGATTATTCCGGTGCTCGCGTTTTTCACCATATGGAACGTTGTGCCGTTTTTGTGGCTGCTCGGTTTAAGTTTCTACCGATATTACCCAACGTTTGGCCAACCGCCAAAATTTCTGGGCTTAGGCAATTACATCAGCTTGATGAACGACCCCAACGTGTGGGAGCGAATCGGCACCACCTTCATTTTCATGGTCAGTGCGGTCGGCATTGAAACCGGTCTGGGGTTGGTGTTGGGATTCGTGTTTTGGAGCCGGCGAGCTCTATGGGGACGTCGGTTGGCTCTTACCCTGTTGTTTTCTCCGATGGTTCTGGCACCGGTGGCCGCAGGAACCTTTTTTCGGTTGATTTACGATCCCCTATACGGCGTAGTGCCCTATTATATCCACGCATTCTTCGGTGTGCCCAAACCCAATCTGTTGGGTAACTCCCACACGGCGATGTTGGCGGTGCTTGCCACGGATGTTTGGATGTGGACTCCGTTCATGACGATGATGACGATTGCCGCTTTGGGTGCTGTTCCGAAAGCCGTTTTGGAAGCTGCCTCCGTCGACCGCTTAAAGTTCTGGCAACGCGTACGCTACGTAATGTGGCCGTACGGCAAGTTCATTTTGCTGCTAGGCGTGATCTTGCGAACTATCGACGCCTTTAAGACCTACGGACTCATTGCCGCCATGACCGCCGGGGGACCAGGCAATGCCACGGACGTCTTGTCCATCACACTCTACCGCGAAGGATTTGTGAGTTTCGACATGGGTAAGGGGTCTGCCCTCGCCCTGTTCACCTTGTTCATTGCCGTGGCTTTTACCAGCGTGTACCTGTATTTCTTAAAAAATCGTGAAAGAGAGGCGATATCATGATCCCCGTGACGTTGGATCCTTCACGAGATGAGGAGTCTCAGGCGAACATGCGCGCGGTGAAGAGATCGCGGATCAGAGAGCGGATTAAAGACCTTTCCGTGTGGGTTATCGCTGTACTGTTCTTTCTTCCCGAGCTCTGGATTTTTTTGTCCGCATTTAAGACCCCCCAGCAAATTTTGGCGGTACCGCCGCGTTGGATTTTTCGTCCGACTCTGCAAGGCCTCACGGCTATGGCCAAAGAAGGGGCTTTTTGGACGTACGTGTTCAACAGCTTCTTTATCACCTTTACGGCCGTCTTCGTGGCGGTGGGCATCTCGTTTCTGGCGGCCTATGGTTTATCCCGCTTTCGTTTTCGGGGAGGCGATTTCTTAATGTTCGTGTTACTCTCCATCCGGATGGTTCCTGGGTCGGCGTCGATTCTGCCGTTGTTCCTCATGTACACCGCGCTGGGATGGACTAACACGTACGCGGGAATCATCGCATTCGACGTAATGTTCAGCATCCCATTCGCAATTTGGATTTTGAAGGGGTATTTGGACGGCGTGTCGCAAAGATTTGACGAGGCCGCCCAAGTCGACGGGTTTTCCCGGTGGCGGACCATGTTTCGGATTATCTTGCCGCAGATTTTACCTGGCATCGTCGCCGCAGTTATCTTCAACATGATTTTCGTGTGGAACGAATCGCTGTTCAATGCGATTCTTGGTGGCAACACGGTTCAGACTATTCCCGTGGCCTTGCAATCCGGGTTGAACACGATAAACGGGATTAACTGGCAGTATATCGCGTCGTTGAGTTTCGTCTATACGGTGCCGCTCATGGCGACGATTTATTTCTTCCAAAAGTATTTGCTGGTGGGTATGACCTTCGGCACGGTTCGTGGAGAAATTTAAAGGAGGAGAGCGGGTGTCTATGGTGATCGGAAAAAAAGTGCAAACTATAGCGGTGCTGCTGTTAGTCGCGAGCTTTATTGTTGTGGCCCAGCCGCTGGTCTTTTCCGTCTATCGCTGGGGCTTTGTTCTTTTAATCGCGGCGACAATCTTTCAGATTGCAGCCGGGAACCTGAAACCCCACGCCGAGGGTCGCGACGTCATTCGGGCGCTCGGGATTACGGTTGGGGCACTGGTCTTGCTGTCCAGCCTAAGCATCGTTCTGGTGCCTTATCTAGTACGCATGGGACAAGGGGGTTAAGTCCATGGAAGGCATCTCGCTGCAGAGCGTGAGCAAGCGCTGGAGGCACACTTTTGGTCTTCGCGACATGACGATTGACCTGTATCCTTCTCAGTTTGTAGTGTTGTACGGGCCTCGGGGCAGCGGGAAATCGGTCTTCTGCCGCCTAGTGGTCGGGGTCGACCAACCCACCGAGGGGACCATTATGATGAATGGAGTCGACGTGACACATATGTCTCCCATTCAACGGGGTATCGCGTATGTGCCCCAGACTTTTGCGCTGTACCCGCAGTTTTCCGTGTACGATAACATTGCGTATCCGTTGGCTATTCAGGGTGAAAAGAAATCGGAGATTCGCGGTAGAGTGGAGCAAATCGCGGCGACACTGGGTATCACGAACATTTTGAACAAACAGCCGGATCAGTTAAGCGGAGGCCAAAAACAACGCGTGGCTATCGCTAAAGGACTGGTTTTAAACCGCCGAGTGTACGTCTTGGATGACCCGTTAGTCGGATTAGACTACAAGATTCGCGAACGGTTGGTCGAGGAATTGCGCAATTTGCAGGAAAGCTTAGACGCCCTGTTTGTGTATGCAACCTCGGATCCACTGGAACCGTTGCTGCTGGCTGACCATGTCGTCGTGCTGGACCAAGGCCGACTGGTCGAGCAGGGCTCCCCTGGCAGCCTTTATTACACCCCGAACCATGTTGGGACGACAACGCTGGGTTATCCCGCCGCCAACATAATTCCAGGCCGGGTTAACCGAGACGGAGACAGATGGCACGTGCGTACCGCTATTTGTGACATTCCCATCGGGGTGACAGCGGAAGTCGCGCCTGACCAGGAGGTGGTGGTTGCCATTCGTGCAGAACATTTTCTTCTTGGCGACGATCAAAGCGCAGCAGCCAGTTTATTTGAGGCCACCGTGGAATTGGAAGAGGACATCGGATCGGAGCGGATTGTCCACTTGCGTGCCAAGGGGCAAGCCCTCCAGGCCGGATTTGCTGACCACAAAACCTCTCTGCCGTTAGGTCAAACCCTCGCTGTGGCCATCAAGACGTCGGCAATGCGGATTTTTGACCAACACAATGGGCGCTGCGTCGCGACCGGCGCCGCGGGAATTGAGGGGTAAGGCCAATGGCTAACGTCGAATTTACCAATCTCGTTAGACAGTATGGACGGACGACGGCTCTAAAGTCGGTCTCGGGTGTATTTGGCGATGGCCTGGTAACGTGCATGCTGGGCCCGTCGGGTTGCGGCAAGACCACCTTGTTGCGCACCATCGCGGGACTGGAGCAGCCGAACTCCGGCACGATCCGTTTCGACGGAACGGCGGTAGAGCATCTGCCGGTGTCTGCCCGCAATGTGGGCATGGTTTTTCAAGCGCCGGTGGTATACCGGGGGCTCAGTGTATGGGACAATATCGCGTTGCCCTTGCACCGGGCTCGCGTGGGTGATTCTGAAATCAGGAAAGCTGTTGACGAGGTGCTGGATCTATTGGACTTGGGGGCGTTGGCGACCTCGGTCGCCGATCGATTAAACGCGGGCGACCGGCAAAAAGTGGCCATTGCCCGGGCGGTGGCACGGAGGCCTCGGGTTTTGCTGTTGGATGAGCCCCTTACGAACGTGAGCGGACAGGAGCGTGCGGTGCTCAAACGCGCCTTGAAACGTTTGCTCACCTACCGTCACGATACCGTCGTCTATGTCACTCACGATCAGAGCGAAGCCATGACGCTGGCGGACGTGATGGTTGTCATGCAAGACGGTGTCATTATGCAGCACGGGGCGCCACGCGATCTCTATGAGAGCCCTCAGGACGAATTTGTGGGGTGGTTTTTGGGTGCTCCGGGGATGAACTTTTTGCACCTGGCCAACGACCGTTCCGAGGTCGGGAGACGGGTGGAAGGACTATGGGAACCGGATCTGAGAGCGCGAATTGTGAGAGCAGGTAACCTGGGCAGCATCGGTTTTCGCCCCGAGTATGTGAGGGTCGCGCTAAATCCGCAACATGGGTGGAGTGAAGGAATCGTTCAACACGCCGCTCTTACCACGTGCGGACAAATTCTTTTGACGGCGCAGGTTGGAACTACCACCGTAGTCGCCAAACATGCGGGCCTGTCGCTGCTGAGTAAGGGCCATCGCGTCTGGATGCGAATTCCTTCCGAACACGTCCACTTTTTTGGGCCCGACGGCCAACGAATGAGCCTAGAACCTGTCGTCGCTGACGAAGTGGATCCTGAACCGGTCGGATCGCGCCCCATACCAAGTGTGTGAGCGCACATACCTGAAGCGAAAAAATCTGCAACCCGAGCGTATCACAGTTAAGGCCGAAGGCCGAAAAGGAGTCGATGATTGATGGAGAGCCTGTGGCAAGACCATGAAATTGCCGGAAAGGACCCTTTGAACCAACTGGTTTACGGATCCCGGCTGATAGGCCAGAATGAGCAACTCGTCGTGTGGGGTGGAGGCAACACGTCGGTGAAACGTGAAGAAATCGACCATATGGGCCGTTTGAAACAGATCTTGCGCATCAAGAGCAGCGGGGTTGATTTGAAGTTGTGTCGAGAGCAGGATTTTGTCGGGCTTCGGCTTGATGAGGTCCGCAGTCTGTTTGATCGGACCGAGTTGTCGGATGAAGCGATGGCAGCATTCCTAGCCCGCTGTCTGGTGGATCCTGGGGGACCTCGTCCCTCCATTGAAACCTTGTTGCATGCATTTTTGAGGGACAACGCGGTGGTGCACTCGCATGCTGACGCCGTCCTCGCGATTATTGATTCACCGGATGCTCCGGCGATACTGGAGGAGATCTATGGGACTTCCGCCGTGGTGGTCCCGTATGCGCGATCGGGCTTCGCACTGGCTAAAGACGCCGCCACGCGGGTCTCAGAGTCGCCCGACGCCTACGGCATGATTTTGCTCCATCATGGACTGATCAGCTGGGGTGCGACCGTGCAGCAGGCATATGAGCGCCATATCGAACTGGTCACCCGAGCCGAACGGTTTCTTAAGGATCTGCCTACACGGTCAGTGCCCAGTTCCTTGCGGTGGTCCGAAGATACCAGGCGCCGTCTGCAGATAAAACTGGCTCCCATTATTCGGCGCGTGTGCGGAGGCGGCGCGTCATGCATCCTGCAATGGAACGGGGAAGAACGCACCCTGCAATTTGTGGACCGGAATGATGTCGAGAGCCTTAGTCAAAAAGGAGTGGCCACCCCGGACCATCTTTTACAGACCAAACGTGTGCCGGTGGTTATCCCAGCCCAACCCGAGATGACGGACCAGCAGTTGGAGACGTTGGTCCAAGAGCGGGTGACTATGTATCAAGATGCCTATGAAAAGTATTATCGGCGCTACAACCATGACAACTGGCCCATGCGCGATCCGAGACCTGTGGTCGCCGTGATGCCTCACCTCGGCTATTGGGCGATCGGGCAAAACCCGCAGCAAGCCCAAGTGGTCCATGACGTCTACCAGCACACCATCGACATTATGGCGCAGGCGGACAAATGCGGCGGATATCAGCCGATTACCGAAGAACAAGCCTTTGCCGTGGAGTATTGGCCGTTGGAGCTCTACAAACTGACCTTGCAATCAAATAGGCGGGAACTAACGGGGCGGATTGCGTTGGTGACGGGCGCGGCGCGCGGAATCGGGGCCGCGATCGCCCAAAGGCTGGCCGAGGAAGGCGCGGTTGTCATCTTGGGTGATCGCCTGGAAGATGAGGTTGAAGTGGTAGCAGAGAAGATCCGATCGCAGCACGGCCCGCGCAGCGCCATGGGGGTCCCGCTGGATGTCACTAATGAAGAGACCGTACGCGAGGCGGTGGCGCGTGCGGTGCAAAGCTACGGCGGCCTTGACATCCTGGTGTCAAACGCCGGAATCGCCCCTACCGGAGCTTTGGTGCAGTTGACCTTGGCGGAGTGGGAAGGCTCCATGCGGATTAATTTGACCGGACATTTCATGGTTACGCGCGAGGTGGTGAAAGTCATGCGGGACCAGGGCATGGGAGGGAGCTTAATTTACATTGTCAGCAAAAACGCCTTGGTTCCCGGCAAGGAATTTGGCGCCTACAGCGTGGCGAAGGCGGGAGAACTGCAGTTGGGACGCATTGCCGCGATTGAGTATGGCAGAGACGGAATCCGAGCCAATATGATTAATCCCGACGCTATTTGGACAGATTTGTGGAGCCCCGAGGTGCGAGCCGATCGGGCCAAAGCGTACCATATTACCGAAGACGATTTGGAGGACTATTACCGTCATCGTTCCCTGCTCGACCAAGTTGTGACCGTGGGTGACGTGGCCGAAGCGGCCTTGTTCTTTGCCAGTGATCGCTCCTGCAAGACTACAGGTTCGATTCTACCGGTCGATGCCGGAATTCGCGAGGGATTTCCGCGATAGATTATTGACGAGAACGGTTTAGGCTTCGGCGCATAGGAGAAAACGTCGTTGGATAGACCTTTAAAGGAGTGAACGAGATGGCTTTTGACATTGCAGTGGTAGGGCTTTACATCGTGGATATTTTAGGCCGCCCGATTACGAACATTCCCGCCGGCGGCGCGGTGGAATTTATTGAAGAGATTCGCCTCACCGTCGCTGGCACGGCGGGCGGCACGGCGGTGGATTGCGCAAAACTGGGCATGGCCACACTGGCGATCGGTGCGGTGGGAGACGATGAGAAAGCGGACTTTTTGTTAAATACATTGGCCCAGCATGGGGTTGATATTTCGCTCATGCAAAGGGTAGCCGGTGTCCCCACGTCCTCGACCATCTTGTGTATTCGACCGAACGGGGAACGGCCTGCCCTGCATGCGCGAGGGGCGTCTGATTATTTGTTCGTGCGTCCAGACGATGTTCCTGAAGTGTTTTCAGCCCCGATTATCCATCTGGGGGGAACCGGATTGTTGCGGGCTATGGATGGCGACCCATCGGCGGACTTCTTGCGGTACGCCCAGTCACAAGGCTGTATCACAAGTTTCGATTTGGTGGGCGCCCGTCCCGAAACAGCAGAACTGGTCGATTCCGTCCTCCCTTTTGTCGACTATTTCATGCCGAGTATCGAGGAGGCCGCCATCTTGTCGGGAGAGTCTCACCAAGAAGATATTATTCGGCACTTTTTGGACCGCGGCGTCAAAACGTGCGTCCTGACCATGGGGGCAGACGGCACGATGATTGCCAATCGGGAACAACGCATGCATATTCCCGCGTATGACGTTCCGGTGGTTGACACCACGGGATGCGGCGACGCTTTCTCCGCGGGATTTCTTACGGCGATTCGAATGGGAGACGATATTGAACAAGCCGGACGGTTTGGTGCGGCGGCGGCGGCCATGGTAGCTACCGGGCTGGGATCGGATGCGGGGATTGTCGGATTTGAGGAAACGCGCCAGGCCATGAACACGTTGCGTATCAAGCACTGATGGGCGTTTGTGTGGAGTCGGGTAGATCGGGAGCCTTACGGCTCCCTTCTCGGGCAGCCCAACCCCCACGGAACCCAGCGTGCGGATTTCCCGCACTGGGGCTCTTCGGCAATGGGTTCACAGAATAGTGTAGCGTTACCAGTCCTCATAGGGAGTGTACAAGGGTGATCGGCGCAGGATTACCCTGCGACCGTCTTACTCGCCAACATGGCGGCAGTCATCGCGCACGACGCGCTCGAGACGCGGGATCAACGCCATCTCAAGTACTCAGCCTATAAGATCCACACCTGAAAAATCCGCTCATTGAGTGTTAGAGGACGACCCTCACACACAACAAACCGCCTATGACGCGCTCATCCGACAGTTGAGTCGATATGTTGTGCCCATCATTCCGCTATCAAAGACGACCTTCCAGTCCCCTGATCTGCGATATCTCTGAGCAATTTCGGCCTTCTGAAGGTAAGCTTCTTGCCCTGAGAATTTGGCATATTATGGGCTCCTGTCCTTAACCTGAATTGGGGGTGCTCTAAGGCGCTTTTGCCCGGGGACCAGAAGCAATGCAGGTTAGCGTAGTTCCGCCAGTAATAGCTAGTTTCACATCAAACCATTAGAATAGTCAGGGTGATAAAGGATTGATTTCTCCACAGGAAGCCCAAGGAGGTCTCCCATGCTAACTGCATACGGCGCAACCGTAGTGACCCTTATGATGGTATTTTATGCTTTAGAATCACGTTCTCCATGGTTTACTTTCGCATTTGCCCTCTCCTGTTTAGGATCCGCAAGCTACGGATTTCTAGCGGGAACCTGGCCATTTGGTGTTGTGGAAACCGTGTGGAGTTTGATTGCGTTCCGTAAGTGGTCAATTTTGCTTCGATCAGTACCCCAAAACCAGTCGACACAACGCTAGACGAAAAGAAAGTGGTGCGGTGACTGTTATGGCAAGATAGCATACCTGTGGACGCGGTGTCTAAGTTTAACGCGGCTCACTTGGCCGTGGCATGACGTAAATCTCGATGTTTTCTCACAGGCGAGGCCGCCCGGCCTTCACCCGCGGTTTCTTCCAACGAGCGTCCGCTAGTTTCGTACCCCAGTAGCCATGTTACCAGCAGCCCTAAAAATGAGGTGATGGCAATCATCGCTAAAGTCGGGCCAATTCCCACATTTTTCACCATAACCGGGAGAAGAAATATCCCGACCGCTGCGCCAAATTTTCCCGATGCAGTAGCTAGTCCATGACCAGAGGCGCGAAGACTGGTAGGGAACAATTCGGTCGGTAAAATCCAGGTCGTAGCATTAGGTCCCATATTGACCATAATATTGAAAAGGGCAAATCCCAAGAAAATTACCGCCATCGTAATTCCGCTAGAACCTTTTGGCACTCCGACTAAAGCCAACAACACCATGGCGGCGGTCATCCCTAAAAATCCCAGCCATTGAAGCCGAATACGGCCCCACTTTTCAATCAACCCTATACTCAGGGCAAACCCGACCACCAAGAAGACATCCAAAAAAACGGCACCCTGAGTGGATAAAATGTCCTTGTGAATAAAGTTGCCGTGACCGGTAAAGGCCATCACCGCCAAAATGGTGGGGGTAAAGACACCAATCCCATAAAGCCCTATATCCATTAAAAACCATGGTACGGTGGCCAATACGGTGCGGCGAATATACTTTTTGCTAAACAATTCAGGGTAGTTTATTTTGGTCTCGACGGTATTTGCGGTCACGGTTTTGCCAGTAAGTTTGCGGGTAATTTCCTGCGCTTTCTCCGCATTGCCTTGGGCCATATGCCAACGGGGACTTTCTGGGACCGAAGTTCTGAGAATCATGACTACCACCGCAGGAACTACCCCAATAGCCAGCATATAACGCCACGCATCTTGATTGGGGTGTACCATTAAAATGCCTAACCCTACCGCGGCTCCAAACAACGCTCCAATAGCTTGAAAGCTGAATGCCCCCGACAACATTCGCCCTCGAATTTTCTTGGGCATGAATTCTGATACATAGGTAGAGGAAATGGGGTAATCAGCGCCAATCCCAATTCCCAGGAGAAACCGAAACGCTAGAAGCGACTCAACATTCCATGCTAAAGCCGACAACCCGGCGAAAATCACAAAAAACAACAGATCAAACAAATACATGGCCTTACGGCCAAGCTTGTCGGTATAACGTCCCAACGTGAACGCGCCGACCATCGCTCCCAGCGGTGCCGCAGCACCCACTAGGCCAATCCAGCTTTTAGATACACCCATGCTATGAGCAATCAATGGCAGCGCGACACCAATAATGAACAGGTCAAACCCATCCAAAAACACTCCCATCGCAGACAAAAACCAGACCTTCCAATGCGTCCGGTTCAGATTTGCGTTATCGAGAGCGCCATTAATACTTTCGGTATCGGTCGGCATGATGTCCTCCTGAGTGGTGTGTCAGATGAGTATTCCCATTTCTCATCCTTATCATGCGCCCCGATAATTATGGCGGTTTTAACATGAGATTAAGATTTCGTTAACAACAAACAGATTATTTATTCCCCCACTTCAACGATTAGACACTTTAGATAGCGCGATTCAGGTAATGCCGGCAAAATTGGATGGTCTGGACCTTGTCCCCGTATTTCCATAATTTTAACGTGGCGTTTAGCGTCATTAGCGGCATCGCTAATGACACCGATGAAATCCGCTTCTGAGACATGGTAGGAACAACTCGACGTCACCAGGATGCCTCCAGGACGGATTAATTTGATAGCTCGCAAGTTAATTTCTTTGTATCCTTTAAGAGCACGGGCCACGGCATCCCGTGACTTAGTAAATGCCGGAGGATCCAAAACGCCTAAGTCGAACTGCGGCCCATGTTCGCTAGTAGTGCGAAGCCAATCAAACGCATTCGCGGTGATGAATGTCGTCCTTCCATCGAGACCGTTAGTGGTTGCATTGTGCTTTGCTTGCGCAATGGCTCCTTCATCGATGTCCACCGCCGTTACCGATGACGCACCATGATAAGCCGCGGTAAGACCAAATCCACCGGTATGACAAAATGCGTCAAACACTGTTTTCCCCGCGGCCATTGACGCCACGCGACCTCGATTCTCATATTGGTCGAGAAAATGTCCTGTTTTTTGTCCCCCTGCCAAATCAATTGACAGAGTCACACCGTGTTCATGAATGAACACCGGGGACTCCATTCGGCCGAACGCTAATTGGTTCGTCCTAGGCAATCCCTCTCGGTCACGTACTGGCACATCCCCGCGTTCATAAATTCCGGTAGGATGCATGAGATTTACTAAGGCGTCCAATATTTCCGGCATAAACGGGACCAATCCGCGGCTTAATACCTCTATCACGAGCATCGGTCCATATTTATCAACGATAAGCCCAGCAATACCATCGGCTTCTGAATTGACTACACGGTAAGCGTCTCGCGACCCGATCCAACCCGCACGGCTATGCAACGCAGAACGTATCTTTCGTGCAAACCACGGGCCGTCAATGACATCGTCATGACGACGAGTCAACAGCCGGATTGCGATGACAGACTGCGGATTATAAAACCCGCGTCCGATAAAACGGTTGTGACTATCAACTACAGTCACCACGGATCCAACACCTTCATTGTCTTTAGGCGGTACAAACTGGCCGCGATAAATCCAGGGGGAGCCGTCAAACACACGGGCAGTTTTCACATTAAGCCGGACCGTCATCTGCGTTTTCATCATCCTTAGCTAACCTCACATTTCACTGAGTTGACTGTTGTCGAGAGCGTCAAAGATCATGGCTTAGTATAACCGACTCAGTGTGGAAAAGCTTTGTCGCACGAATAAGTGTTCTTTATCGCCGTAGAAACGCTATCCATGACTCCCTAGGAACGCCAGAATTCCATGAAAACCAAATTATCGAAAAGCCCGCCATCGCCGAGAAAAGGGACGACGCTTCATGTTCGAGGGTCCAAGAGTATTGGCAAGAGATTTTTCCAATGGTTTGCCCGAAATCGCTTCGGCAATCAGCTGACCTAAAGCAGTAGACAAAACGATCCCATGGCCTGTATACCCCGCCGCAAACCAATATCCACCGGGAGCTCTCCCGAAGTGAGGCAATCCATCCCAAGATATGGCAACACGCCCCTCCCATTCAAATTCCGTCGGAACTTGTACCATTTGAGGAAACATCCTGGCGATTTTGGGTAATATCGGCGGCCGCCCGCCAAATAAAAGACGGCCGTGTTCCATCAATCGAAAGTAGTGATATTCAGTCGAACTGTCCGATACCGTTGGCATCTTTTCCGGAAGTAGCCCCGTTTGCGGGGCTGTCACAACAACGCGACTTGCCACCGACCACAATTGGGACCTCACCCAATGGGCAAATGATGGGACGTACCCATTGGTAGCTAAAATGACCTCATTAGCATGACTGACAAATCCTGACCCCCGAACCTGATACCCGGTTCTTTCCCGATCAATGGCTGTTACTGGAGAGAAACAGAAAATCTGCGTTCCTCGACGTTCGGCCGCCTTGGCTAATCCTTGGACGAATTTCAAGGGATGCACTTGGTAACACGCAATATCATAAATTCCTCCCAAATACATGGACGTTCCTACATGATCTCGGATCTCACCTTTAGACCATCACTCAGTCTTTTTTCCCAACTCTGCTAATATCCGTTGCTCTTCTTTCAAACGTAAAACATCAGATTCGGCCCATGCACCATCAAGGTGGCCAACCTGTTGAAGATCGCAAACAATCGCCTCACCGGAGGCGATTTGAACGAACCGAGACAATGCCTCGTCTGAAAAATGCCAGAGTACTTGCGCTGTGTCATTTCCATAACGTTCCCGAATCTCTCTCATATCTAAGGGCCAGCCGTTGAGTACCTGCCCTCCATTTCTCCCGCTGGCCCCTGATCCCACATCAAAGGCTTCTAAAACCATCACTTGGCGCCCGGCACGTGAGAGATGGTATGCCGCGGAAATACCCGTTAATCCGCCTCCTACCACGATCACGTCCATCTTCTGAGGAATACCGCCAGAGCAACTCGGTGCGAAAGGGTCTGTAGTTTTAATCCAATACGGTGATTGGCTAACGGCCACCATAAATTTCCTGTCTCCTTAACCTAGCCATTACTTTTCTATTTTGTCACGCCGGTATGAGAATTGCCCCGATATCTTAGAATCATACCATCATAAATACATGCGGCCATTGTCTTTTTGGGGCTGCGGTGACAAGGTAACCGATAGATACTCATGGCGGGGTAGATGGCTGCTCCCTCGCCCTCAAGTTATCGGCAGTTGTTGGCAGGTTAACCATTAACCAGCGTTTAGGCAAGGTAAATTTCCCCGTTTCGTTTCTCATCTGTGATCCGTGCCAAATTAGAAACTAAGGCTATGTGCCATCTGAGGTTGGAATTTCCCGTTTTTCAGCGCAAGCCATCTTTATCGGCCGTCGGGACTCAGGTTGGAATATGGGGCCTGTATGCGACGGCTCTCACCATCGCTGAGGTTGGACGACCATGGAAGAGGGACCTGTACGGGATAGGGCAGGTGCCCGATGATCGATCACGGTACGATCAGAATTCGCGCGGCTGATCGCAGGCAGGGGACCACAGATATTTGTTCACAAACGATGACTCGAGGGCAGAAGCGATGGTACGAACACCGCCACCCATCGGTCTGATCGCCGCACCATGTGTCGCCGTCTTCGCCCGCGGCCCTCTCACGAGTTCGGTTGGATGGGGGTTTAATTATGCCAGTGTTTCGCGTACGTACTGAATTCGGCGGAACAACCACAGTTCAATGGAAAACTGCAAAAGCACACCACAACCAGCCACGATCAACGAATCCAGGTCCGTGAATGGCACTTTCCCCTTGATGATACTGCTCACATTGAAGACCACCGCTAACGCAACGACACTAGTCCATTGGACATTTCTCTTATTCCAGCGACCCCACACTTGAGCAGCATCGAACACCGTATTCCGATAGGCGTGCAGTTCGGCCACACTGCCTACACGAAGAATCCGGCGGATTGCCGGAGAGAACCCCGAAGGCTTTGAATCGGAAGAAATCGCCACAAACCAGCGATGACCCGGCAGCGGATGAACCCATACCGAAAGGGTGCCCCAGGTGATGAACACCCCCACGAGCATGAGTCCTCCCACCCCACGCCCAACACCAAGCAAAGCCAAGCAATATCCCATAACCCCGCTTAACACGAAGCCCAGTCCCAACGCATTTAATTTGTCGACCCATCGGCCCATCCAACACCTCCACTGGGATTTCGTCGAGGGAGCCAGCTTCTGACACGATATTACCGACGTCCGTCATGCACCTAACTGACCGTTGAACCCTTCAGTGCACGAACCTTTAGTCTTTTTAGCGATAGACGGCGTTCCCGTTAGTTCAGTACAAATCCCGGGGCGCTGATTCTCGTTCCCCGATAAACCTTGCCGCCTCCTGCGACACGCGCACCATTTGCACCGCGACGCTTCCCGCTTACCTGTGCTAGACACCACTATATCAGAGGAAAATTCCGATAACTCGCAAACCGGCCCGAATATGCATGAAGGACCCTCAGTGGAGGCAGCTCTTTCAACCGCATTTTCCATAATAGCCGAAACTAAGATGAGATCGTCGTGCTTTGTCTACCCGATTCATGCAATCTTTGGATACGTGCTTGTGTATTTTACACTTTGGGGTATATATGAAAGAAGGCCTTGCACTTTCGTGGGCACGTGGTTGCTTGCATTACTGAGTAATTTCTATGGGAAAAGAAGGTGACACTATGACAAAGCGGTTGACGCAAATGACCACCAAGTCCGGGTGAGGGTGCAAGTTAGGTCCGGAGGACCTAACCCAAGCATTAAGCTTTTTGCTGCCGACGCCAGTAGCCGATCGTCGGGTACTGGTGGGAAACGAAACCCACGACGACGCTGGGGTTTTTTTATTGGATGCCACACGCGCCTTGGTTCACACGGTCGACTTTCTTACACCTGTGGTAGACGATCCGTATATTTTTGGACAAGTGGCCGCCGCCAATTCCCTGTCGGATATTTACGCTATGGGTGCCACGCCCTTGTCCGCACTCAATTTATTAGCGGTTCCGGATGGGATCCTTACTCCCCAAACAATTGGTCAAATGCTACGTGGAGGACAGTCCATATTAGATTTGGCCGAAACCGCCTTGCTAGGAGGCCATTCGATTGACGATCCCGAACCGAAAATAGGGTATGCGGTGACGGGCATAGTCCATCCTGACCGCATTTGGCGCAATAGCACAGCACGTCCCGGTGACCGCCTATTGCTTTCCAAACCTATTGGCAGCGGGGTTATCATTAAAGCCATTAAAGATGGAGACGCCACTGATGCCATGGCCGATGCCGTGATTGCCATGATGACGACTTTGAATCGCGAAGCCAAAGAGGCGCTAGAGGAAGCCTGCATACCAACAGCAGTAACCGACGTTACCGGTTTTGGGCTCTTAGGCCATGTTTGGGAAATGGCTGTGGGAGCAGGGGTTGGGATTCATATTGACGCCACTCAGGTTCCTCTTTTGCCAGGTGCTGCTGCCTTAGCCCAATCGAACCGGTTCCCGGCTGGAAGTCGCCGCAATCTCGATTATGTGCGCCCTCATCTCCAGGTAAACAGGGTTGAGAGTTGGTTGTTAACTCTATTGTCGGATGCGGTCACCTCAGGTGGACTGATATTTACCGTGAGAGCCGAGGATGAGGCGAAGGTTCACCGCAGTTTTGCAGCCAAAGGCCTTCCCCTTTATGCCATAGGCCAAGTCGTTGAAACAGAAGTTCCGACGTTAGTAGTCAATAGATCCTGACATATTTCCCTGTTCGAACGAGACCCCACGAGGTCTCGTATTTCTCTGTAACAGCCGAATTACCTTCAATGCCACAAACGCCGCTATCAAAATGCATAATCGATAACGGCGGTGTCGCTTAGCGAAATTCTTTTACCCCATAACTTTAGGATTGTTTCAACAAGTCGTTCAGGCGGGAACCCCGGTCGACACGCAACATTATCAACCCGACAATTAAGAGGTAAAGCCATGCCCCCAACGAGAATCCGCGTCCAAAAGAATATTGCAGGAATTGGATGTGCCCTGTTAAAGGCGCATTATTAATCCCAAAGGGAAGTGCGGTAAATCCGGACACAAAAAACATGATCATATTGTATGCGGTAAAAACGATCGGCGGGCCGTAATATGTCCGTAGACCCAACAAATAGATGACAGAGATAAGTCCATAGGATGCCGTTTCAATGTCAATCCAATAGGAGACAATCGGGGTCGCTCCCGGTGAGGCAAAAATATGAGCTGCGACATCAACCAAGGCAAAGAAAACCAGAGACAACCGCAACGATTGAACATGACGCAAATGGCGAGCATCATTCTGAAGTGTTCCGGTTGTGGAGGACGAGGAAAACGATATGGGTTGGTCCATAACAATCACCTTCTAACAAATTAGTTTGTGATTCTGTTCACAAACTAATTGTAGCATTTATGTCGCTCATTGTTAGTGGCCTAACGACCCCAGTAGGCACGAACCAATGGGCCCCGAACTGGTGGTCTGACGGTCTTTTCTTCCACGACTCCACGGAGCAACATTGTTACGAGTAAATGATAACCATACCTTGTAAGCATGAGAACCTTCTGCCACTTTTTAAGCGTCAGAAGGTAGGGAGTTCGTGCCCTTCATCTTGCAGCATGACAACAACATTCACCAGACGAGTGACTGTTTCTTGTTGGCCAAGTACCGCAACCAGTTCAAAGAGGCCCGGGCCCACAGTTTGACCGGTCAGCGCTAGTCGACAGGGATGAATAAGCTCTGCGCGTTTAATTTCTAATTGGGTGGCCAGGGTATCAAATGCAGCCGCTAGGGAATCATGCTCCCACTTGTCAGCTGGCAGTTCGCGAAGCATTGTTGCTAAGGCCTGCAATCGGCGTACCACCTCGGGATGAGAAAAATGCTTAACCACACCCTTAGTATCATACTGTGTCGGCGACTGCCACAAAAACCGCATTCCTTCCGCTAAGTCCTTTAGGGTACGAGCTCGCTCTCTAACCAATTGAACTCCCGATTCTAGGCTGGGACCATGTCCCCAACTAACTCCCATCTGTTCCACAAACGGTTTAACGGCATCTCTTACGGCGGAAACGGGCAGTTGCTTAAGATACTGGGCATTCATCCATTCTAATTTTTTTTGATCATAAACGGCCGCCGTGTGTTGTACACGGTCTAAAGTAAATAGCTCTTCAGCTTCTTTAACGGTCATAAACTCTCTGCCATCTGGCGCTGACCATCCAAGCAGCATTAAATAATTTACTAATGCTTGCGGCAAT
The DNA here is from genome assembly GCA_021797515.1 of Bacillota bacterium. GTDB lineage: Bacteria > Bacillota > Sulfobacillia > Sulfobacillales > Sulfobacillaceae > Sulfobacillus_C. The sequence goes on from JAJZZP010000090.1 coordinate 75,327, forward strand.
ATTCCTTGCGCCTGATATTCCTCAACGGCCGTAGCTCCATGCCTTTTAGACAGTTTGGTGTGGTCCGGCGCCAAGACCATGGGAATGTGGGCAAACTGTGGCAAGGCAAATCCCAGTGCCTCATAAACCAACATCTGCTTAGGGGTGTTGGATAGGTGTTCTTCGGCTCGGATGACATGGGTAATCCGCATGGCCCAGTCATCAATCACCACCGCAAAATTATAGGTCGGGGTCCCATTCGTCTTCATGATCACAAAGTCATCCAAAATTTTGTTATCAAACGTTACCTGGCCACGGATAAGATCATCGACCACAGTCACACCAGACAGCGGAACCTTGAGCCGCAAGACATACGGTTTACCGCTTCCATGTATGGGATCGTCAGAACTGAGATTGCGGCAAGTTCCCATATACCTCGGGGGCAGTCCTTCCGCCTGCCGCGCCTTGCGGGTAGCATCCAACTCTTCAGGGGTGCAATAGCAGCGATAGGCTTTTCCTTCCTGTAACAATTGGGCAGCATATTGTTGATGCTGACTTAGGCGTTCGGACTGCCGATAAGGGCCAAATGGTCCGCCCACGTCGGGTCCTTCATCCCACAAGATCCCCAAAGCGGCCAAAGAACGCATCAAAGATCCTTCGGATCCCGAGACCAATCGGGTCTGATCCGTGTCTTCTACACGGACTATAAATTGCCCCCTGTGATGTTTTGCAAACAAGTAACTAAAAAGTGCAGTACGAGCACCACCGACATGGAGTGTTCCACTGGGACTAGGCGCATAACGTGTTCGAACCAAGAAAGCCATCCTCCTAAAACCCTAATATGGTAGTCATAGTGTATCCAAGGGGCGGATCTGGGTCAAGGAAGCGGCCGTTCTATGACTCAAGATACTCAAGGGAAAACGCGGACACCATGGCAAAAAATGGGTGCTTCGCGTCATTAAGTAGCCTCAACCCTAACGTCAGACGCGTCCCAGGGGCGGATCGGTCTCCATCAAATAGAGGGTATCCGGATTTTCGTGTGGATCTAGGCTTGGTACATTGACCTGCTAAATTTCACCTCGGGTGTGGATCGATTCGGTGCCTCTGGCCACCACGGCCACGAGCATTGCGAAGTCGGAACCCAGAAGGCGACTTGCAGTGGCACCGCGCCGGAGGTGGTGAGTAGGCATCCCAATCAACAAACGACGCCACCATGTCCTGCATGCATGACTGCCGTAAACGGTTCGGGCCCATAACGATGCGTTTCGAGTTTTTGGACACCCTCTGTAAACAGCATTTTCTCCCGCAACGCCGCAAGGCACCGCCCATGTGTTGCAATCGCGCGAATCAGATTGTTGGTGGATTCGGTATACGCGTTGGTGACGGGGCGGTCGAATTGTGTAAAGATCTCGTCATGCCAGTTCTGCATCGCCGTCATCAGAGAACCGAAAAGCGGGTGGATTTTGTGGTCCAGTTTTTCCCGCGACTGGTGGCACCGTTGTTCCGCGCCCCGTCCGACGTTGGTCTCGTAGATCTCATAAAAGACCTCTTTGGCCTGATATGCTTGACACGCCGCATTGGCCATCAGAAGCCCGTGAAATTTGCCCACCACAATTTTCGCGTGGGGAACCCATGATGCGCCGTCGCCCGATAGGGACGCTACATGTCCATGGTGACGCCGTGCACGCGCTCCGGGTGTGGAAGACCACGCAAGTATTCGACAACCACGGCGTATGTGCGGCTGGGAAGGATATCCTAGAGCGTGCAGGACTCGACATTGGTGAGCACACAACCAGGTTTTTGGAAAACCACTTCGTCAATCCCCAGCACCGTCGGCGTCAGGACCCGTCAGGTTTTATCCCATTGTTTTACCGCATCCCCCAATACCCGGCGCACAGTTTTTTCATCGAATCCGCTCAGTTCCGCCAGTGCAGAAAATGGTCGGCTCAATGCTTGGGTTTCCAGGTAGCTTCGGAGCCGGACTGTCATGCGATGATGCTCATCAACACCCTGCAACGGGTCAAGAAATGGTTGATGACAATGATCGCAACGATAGCGTTGCCGTCGCACCACAATGCCTACGCGTTTACCATGCATTGGAAGATCTCGAAACTCCGGACTGAGGCACCGTGTTAGGAGAGGAGATGCTCGCATACGGCGCTATACGGTATTTTTGTGGACGCCGTGACCGTAAATCAATAGCCGACGGTATTTTCTTCCCATTGCCGCAAGACATAACAGTCCATCCGCAGATGATTCGTCAACACCCAACACCGCCATCAATAGGGCATCATGTGGCACTAAAATTGACCGTCATCGTCTTCCATCGGGTTGACGAGGTAACCGAACGATGTTCAGGCTCCGGAATAACTCCCCTGCGACCATGGGTCCATCACATCGGCAACCCTCGATGGTACTCACGATGCAACAGACAGATGAGCAGGGCGATGATGAGGCTTCCCCAGCCGACCATTGCGCCAATCATTGTCCATGAAAGTGGAGATCCTTGCAGTCCCGCACGCATCACCCGCACCGTGACAATGGCAGGTGACCAGCTGAGCCAGCTATGAATTCCGGTGTTCTCCCCAAGGCCCGGCCAAATCAACGCACTGAGAAAAAAGACAATCATGGCGGCGGCCGCGAGCAGACTCCCTGTGCGTTGGGCGGGACTGGTGATGCCAATCAAGAGACCGAACCCCGTGAACACGAAGCCGCCGAGCACCATGCCAAGGCCTAACGATCCATGCCAAGGCCCACACGAGACCATCAAAACCCCCGCTTGGCTCACCGCCGCGAGCAGACCCACAAACACTGCTTGGGCCCCCATGATCCATCCGATGGGCACGGACGACACCCGGAGAGCCTGCCACGTGCCCTGTTCGCGTTCTTCCAACCAATAACTGGCGGCAATCATCAAGCCGGTCATCACTTGGGCAAATAGCAGCCAACTGGCCACGAACCATCGACGATGCGGAGAAGTCCCGGTGTGCAGGACCGCCCAAAATATCCCGGTCGGTAAGAGCAGCATGATCCACAGTGTGCGATTGCGTAGCCAGTCGCGTGCCATATGACGTTCCATCACCCACATTCCCTTAAGCGGGGTCACGTTCTGTCACCTCCGGTCAGCCGTCGATACACCGTGTTCAGGGAGCCTGTGCTGTGAATCTCGACCACGGTCCCGTCCCGTAACAGTCGTGACAACGTATCCGGGGTGCAGGGGTCCGCTAAGGCCAATGCCTGCGTGCTCAGCGTCCCCTGGTTCCACCACGTGATTTGCACGGTTTGGTCTTGCAAGCGTCCCACTAAAACAGCCGGGGGATCAATGGCGAGCAGGTGCCCCTGGGCCATGATTCCCACGCGATCACACAACTGGGCCGCTTCGGTCATGTCATGGGTGGTCAACACCAGGGTCATCCCTTCGATTTGGTGGGAACGGAGAATTTGATGAATCTCCGCTACGGCATTCGGATCGAGGCCACTCGTCGGTTCGTCCAGGAACACGACCCGAGGCCTTCCCAGAAAGGCTCGCGCCAGCATCGTCCGTTGTTTCCATCCCTTGGACAACGAATGTATCGGTTGGCGACGTCGCTCCGTTAATCCCCAACGTGTCATGACCGTCTTCACCTCATCCGCCCCCGCTCCGTGCAATGCACCGAGAAATCGGAGATTCTCTTCCACGGTGAGACGTGGGTACAGAGCCGGCAACTCAAAGGCCACTCCGATCATTTGCACCATCTGGGAGCGTTGCCGCACCACATCATAGCCCGCCACCCGGATTCGACCAGAATCGGGCCGCAACAACCCCGTCAAACAGCCCATTGTGGTCGTTTTTCCCGCCCCGTTGGGGCCCAACAACCCAAAGATCTCACCCGGAGACACCGTGAATGACACATGGTCCACCACCCTTCGGTTCGCGTACACCTTACTCAACTGGTCGACCTCAATCATAGTTGGGCCTCCCGTACTATCGATTGGCCAAGCTTCGCCAGCCACGCGATCTCATCGGAAATCTGGGTTTGTTGAAAAGCCACAACTTTCCGAGACCACGGGGTATGCTGGGGATATTCGACGACCTCCCGTAGGTGCTGTTCCTCGCGTCGCAGCCACTCCAACCGCTCCCTCAGCAACCTCCCTTGCGCCACGTCCCCAATGATCTGGAACAACGCCAAACTCAGGAAAAATCGTCGCCGGTCGGTCGCATTCGCGGGGTCGGCCACCAGGGATACCAGGCGATCCGCTCCGTGGGGGGTGATGTGGTATACCTTGCGATTCGGAGCACCCACAACGGGAGATGGCTCAGGATGGGCGACAACGGCGTGATCCTGCTCTAGGCGTTTGAGCGTGGAATAAAGACGCTTGGTGTCAAAGGTTTCCTCGGGATCCACCAGTCGTTTCGCGTCCTTGAGGATTTGATACCCATGTTTCGGTCCGTCTTGTAGCAGTGCCAGGACCACGACCTCATTAACCATCTTCATTTCCCTTCGGTTTTAGAGTGATATGTCATGTATATGTTAGGTCATAGTAACCCACCATGTCAAGAATGAGACATAACAGACGGAGAAAGGCGCCCGGGAACTACCCGCGTTGGCGAACCAGCACACCGCAGCTGACGGAGGAGTGACGGCGAAAGTCCCATAATGCTATCATCGCGGCAAGGTGGAGGCTCTCGCGGTCCCGCCATAGTTAAGGGTTTAAGCGGAGCGCCTATGCATTCCCGTGCACAATGCCCTGTCATGGTCCCGTATACCGGAAAAATCGGGGTGTTTATGCCATGGGGGATTACGGACTGACGCCCGATGATTATGGGCGTCGCTCAGCAGTGATAGAAATGGACGAAAAGTCATGGTCTGTGCCACATCCACACAATATGCCGGAGTCGCCCATAATCATCCCGAGGTAAGATCACCCAATCAACACATGAAAATCCAGATATCCAAAAAGAACAGCAGCTAACACGGCAAGCGTGAACACTCTGCGCGCGATGCCTACGGACAAATTTGATGACGACAATGCGCAACGTAGCGGCGTCAAAACCTAAGATTGCAAAGCAATGGACTGATGGCGGCTGCACCAAGAAGCACGGCTTCGGTTGGTATACTCGCCTTTGGAATCGTTTCCCGTTGGTAGGGCTACGGTATATATTCTCGACCAGGCGCGCAGAGTATAGCGACGGGCACATTGAATGTTATGGAGGTGATGTTCTAATCCAAAAGACTCGTCAGCCCCGCGAGAGAATTCCATCCGGAGACTAAGACGTGCAATTATTTCCTTTCTGACACTGATCCAGGAAGTCCTTCCAAAGAATAGTCGTGCCATAAAAGTGGGTTTTCTCTACCACACGCCTTACTGCCCGCGCGTATGGTCCTTGAGGGTCCTCACACACTTCACGTGCTAACTTGCGCCAATCGGCCAAAGTGCCCCGCTCTAAAATATCGGCAACGACTGCCGTGTTGGGCGATATTTCCTGCACCAAATGACGATGTTGCAAGCAATCCGCCTCCTCGCGTTTACTCAAACATGGTATGCAGCAACCTTGCAGACAATTTGCGGCAATACCGGGCCACAAACATCCAGTCCGTCCATGGCGGCTGAAGTTGCCTCCACACGGTTAACGAGTCCTCCTCAGGGCAATAGTCAAACGGTATGGGTTCCGCTAACATTTTAGCCAATTGTTGACTCGTCGTGTCAGCATCTTCCGGTTGAGGGTAAAGGCTGTCCATGGGTCGCATTGCCTGCTCAAATTCGTTCCCTAAACGCTCACCTAGGAGAGTTTTCATAAAGTCTGGCGACCGCATCATCCGTACGTTTCGGCCTCCCGCCGGGAGGCGTTTTCTAACACCAACAATTGGCAAATACCTCCCTTCCGGAGGATGACACCTAGTGTCATCCTCC
>JAJZZP010000014.1 GCA_021797515.1 Bacillota bacterium
GAAATCCGTGCTTGACGGCCCGCTTGACCAGGGCAATCGCTGGGGTCATTTTGTCCCCGGCGCATTCCTTGCGCCGGATGGATCCGGGGTGGCAGATTTTCCGATATTGCTCCCGGCGCTTGCGCCCCCGCAAGCGTTGTTCTGCGTGAATACTGAAATCGAGCGGGATAAAGGGCGTTCCGTCAAAAAAGCCCAACACGAGGTGTTTAAACCCCCACAGCGTTTTCCCGATCACAGGGTCGAACCCATAGGAGACGTTTTCGAGGTGCCGCCCGACCCGGCGGTCGGTGGTGTCGTCGAGGATGAAGGCTGAATTCGCCGCCACGATCTTGTCCGGATTGAGGATCGTCTGGAATCGCTTTGCGATTCCAGACAAAATCGTGCGCCACGGGACCCACTCGTTGTTTTTCAGGCGATACAGGGCGTCCTTTTTCATCGTCGTGATCTCTGGAAACTCGCTGTGAAAGAAACTATTGACACTGCTTACGAGCATCAGGGGGAACAGGATGAGGAGCGCCAGGATTTCGGTGACCGCGTATCCCTCCCGCTTCTCAAACCGTGTGTACTGGACGATGGCATGAACCTTGAAGGTCTGCATGACATCGAATACAATCGAGTCGATCGAATACTGGTGTTTATCAAACACCTTTTTGATTTCTGACGTGGTCTCCCGTATGATAACACCCCATTTTTGGTGAATTGGGATGGCACCTAATGATACCAAAAAACCCAGTGTTCATGCGGGTTTCGGCGTTTTTGCGGGGAAAGACCTTGTTGTGAATTCGCGGTGCGAAACTCAAGTTAAACTGAACCCATCCATTATCACGGTGAAAATTCCTTAATCCACACGAATCCTAAAATTGCGAACATAGGCACACAAAACCCCAAAACCCCATGATTATGCTTTCATTCACACAATATTGATTATTGCAGTAAGTTAATTGACAGTTTTAGTATTCTCTTGTACTCTAGCATTAGACGTAAGACGTCTTATGGGGTTAAACTCGGTTGGATTCACGCGAATCGTAGCATGGTAAAGTGTTTGGATCGATATAGCACACCGCAAACAGTTAAAGTCTTTGGCACTCGCTGTTCACGACGAGTAGGGAAGCCCGCGGAACGGATTAGAAACTCTAGTAAGGCACATCTATCTCAGCAAGAGAACAGGCCCGATGATCTCGATTTGCACTGCATCCAAGATGTCAACGACAACGACGCCCTACATTACTTTTTATTGCTGGTGTCTGGTTTATCGGCTTGTTGGCGGATTACCTGGGGCCAACAAACCGTTCGGCTCTCGGCATTTAAGTCGTCTCCAGAGAGACGGCGACTAGATGCTAGTGTGTCGAAGAATACCGGGTGTTGCTAATCACGACGTTAAATCTTTTTGGTTTACCTAACCACTGAAAGGAGAATGCCACTATGGGGCGACAAATCCCTAAATTTCCGATTGTCGGATTGGCTACCATCATGGCTATGGCCGGGGTGGCCACCAATATCAATTTTGGTCACATGACACGATCCACCGTGTATGCCAGTAGTATAAAAATTCGCAAGGCGGAACAGGCGACGTCGGTTCTGCCCAATTTCAAGCATGTGTTCGTGATTATGCTCGAAAACCATAGCTACCAAGACGCCTTTTACGAGAACGACATGCCGTACTTGCAATACCTGGCGCGCACATACGGATTGCCAACTGAAATGTATGGTATCACCAATCCTACAGTGCCCAATCGGGTCGGTATTCTCAGTGGACGTGGTCGAACCATTGGGGACAGTGTGAGTGAAGACCAACTTACGTATCCCAATCTCGTAGACCAACTGACTGCACATCATTTGACATGGGGGGCCTATTACCAACATACAGAAACCTCGACAGATGCACATCCGGTATACAATTTTAGTCAAAGCACATTCAACCTGTTTAAGGACATCTATGACAATCCCCATCGCGAAGCACAGCTAAACACATTTCCCGATCTGGAAACAGCACTGAAAACGGGGAATGTGCCCAATTTTGTTTGGGTAGGCCCAAATTTTCTCACTAACTCGCATGGAACCGGCAGACCCGGTCCGTATCAGTATACGTATCAAGGTGCTGGGCCGGGCGGTGTGGCAGCCAACGACACTCGGCTAGAACAGTTGGCCAACACCTTCCTATCTACATGGATACCGCGGATTATGGAGTCACCAGCATGGCGTTCAGGTCCTTCAGCGATTTTTATTACCTATGATGAAACAAGCTATGATGCCAGTATGCCGCAAAATGGCAATTGGGCGTCGAACCTGGGGGCCGCAGGCAGTCCGATTGTGCCTAAAGGGACCGTTCTCGGTGGTAACTCCCACTTTCCCGTCCCCGGGGGTATCAACGGGGGCGGACGGATACCTGCGATTGTTATTACCAATACGGCGGGCCACATCGTTTCTAACGAGCCCTTCAACCAGTTTTCGATTCTTAAGACGATTGAAAGCGCCTGGCATTTGGGCTATTTAGGGCAAGCGGCTAATCCTGCGGTACACACGATGTCCGTTTTTTTCCATGGCGGCACCAAGTACCAGGGCGCGAACCTCACTCCCTGGTCCGTTGGCTCCGTCCCGGTGCCAACCCTCCGAGATGGCTGGAGTAGCACTCCCTACGAGCCAGCATTGCCTCCTCAACAAACGGAAACGGCGGATGCGACAATCTTGCCAACAGCCGATCCTCACTTGAGCAGCGGCGCTGATGGGCAAGCAGCCAGCAACTTGGAAATTTTTCTTACGAGCCATCCCCAAGCAGTGACTGGCACATTGACTTTAACCTTGACCGGGTCGAATGGGGTAAGTTTTGCCAGCCGGTCTCTCCCTGTAGGAAGCACAAATGTAGCCAACGCTGATGAAAATGCTACGCAATTTGGACCGAGCACCGTGACTGCACGCACTGTTACGCTGCCGATCGCTAATACTGGAACAGTTGCGGAAGAACTCGACATCACAGGGCCGATGCTGAATGTAGCACCAAATGCCACTCCGGGGCCGATTCAGTGTGTGGTGTCGTCCAACGGAACAACCCTGGGTACGGTAACATTAGGCACGGTGGGCAGGCCTGCGGTACGCCAAACTCCGAATCTTTTAGCTCCGGTAATCAGACCGAATTCGGTTGAAGTACGGTTTGTGCCACCGACTACACTGCCAGACCATGCATTATACGAAATCGAAATTGAGGGACGGAATCCCGTTACGGCGGTTGGCCCTGACCTTGGCGAGAAGTATATGACCTACACCCGATCCAATAATGTTCTCATCTCCAATGGCTCAGCCGAATTGACGTCGTTGGCAGGTAAACTCTATTGGGTGAGGGTACGCGTAGTTTTCGACAAGGGTCACAAGGTGCTTAGTCAATGGAGCAATCCCTTACCCTTTACTGCCCTTCCTGGTCCCTTGCCGCAAGGAGTATCTTGACCATACCGATCAAAGTCGCACAAAGAGACAATCGGTATAGTCCTAATAATCTCCTAAGGTTGGATCCGCAAGCGACGTCGTTTGCGGATCCTTTTTGGGCGGTGGATGGGGAGAGAGCATTCGACATCGGCTATTCCCAATAATTTTCGCTAGCGGAAGTTTCCTAAGTTAGGTCGCTACCGATCAGCAAACCCCTTGCCTAGCACTAATCTTTACCCATAAGTTTTTGGCGGCTTCAGCGCCAATTTTTTCCAGGCTTATCATTCATGGGCTGGTGTTCTCATCGGCAAAAAAATTTTGAGCGCAGTGTCCCAAAGCAAAGGGATTTGCGATTCCGTGTCGAATCTCTGAGATA
>JAJZZP010000009.1 GCA_021797515.1 Bacillota bacterium
GACTCGACTTCTTTTGTCGAATATATAGTCTCTGTGGCACATGGAATATAAACTCCGTACCTCTCGGATTTTGATTCTTCGGGTACGGCTCTTCGTATCTTTTGCCGTTAACGGGCCAAATGACGGGTGGTCTCTGACACCTTCGAATGATCCCGAGACTCAAAGATCGGAGGCTTGCGATAAATGTTGGTCAAGGGGTTGGTTATTATATCAGATCCCGGAGTGGCCCGGAAATTGTCAATTGACACGGGGAAAGCGTTCATCGATGGTAGTGTTGACTCGAGTACTCGTACGGACTCTTCGAAGGCCTGACGCTTGACGTGCCAGTCTATTGGCGTGGGGACAATAACACGCTGTTCTAATACCAATTGTTCCCACCCTTGTCCTAATCGCACTTGATTATAAGGAATTAAAAGCAGGCCTTCATGGACTTCGATAGCGACATATCCGATGGCACTTAAATTGCCTAAACTGGATGGAATCGTGCAATATGGTGGTCGAGGGCTCATCTCCGAGAGGCCTCGTTCAGTAGGATCTTTCAAGAGTTTTTCGACAATATCCGTTGCCGTATACATTTGAAATCCTCCCCGTGACGAGTTTGTTTCCGCAACATTTCATGGCTCAAGACGCAATACAAATTTACTCTATACTCTTGTGCCATGGTGTGGGTAGGGTCGTTAGTCCCATTGTGTTGCGACTTTTGGCCCAATATTAGTATTGTTTGTACTGCTATACTTTAAAAACGAGGGCTCATGGCGCCGAGATTCGCGTGATTTCGAGTCGAATCGTCCAAAAATTACAACTTGGTCGATGCGCTAAACTTTGATGCGGCTCAAGGATATTTCTGGTGTCGTCCCAGTCCGTGCACAGCCGTTGGCCATAACTACAGGGTGTCGACTCAATAAGGGCGCTGTGTCGATGTCTGGTTCAGTGCGGTCCCTTGGGACCAAAGGATCACGTGCGGTGATTCGGACATCGCTTTTAGGTAAACGCATTGGTGGGGGATTGGGTGCGGTGGGCTAGAGTCGCTCCATGGTTGCAATGTGCTCGAAGGCCTCCCGGTGTAAAAATTGGTCGCATCATAGACCACGGTAGAAAGATCCCAGTCAAATTCCACCGCCATGAGCTGGGTCAACCTCCGCTCGACCTCGCGGATCCCCCTCCCGGACAGAAAAATCGTGGTACCGCGCAGTGCGCCGGAACCCATCGTGTAATTGGATCTTGCTGCAGGGAGTCAATACGCGGTTGAGGACCGCTGACAGCATAGAGCTTCCCACGAACAAGCTTTGATCGCGCTGTGGCGCGACCGCATCAATACAGAGGCAACCCGAATTTTGTCGAAATTTGTGCACTAATATTTTAGTTTGTGCCGATCTTTCCGTACAATCTGAGGACAAGTGATTGCGGTAATCTTAGCCAATCACTGCTTAAGGAGTGGCAGAATGATCGATTGGACAGAGTATTTGTCGTTTATGGAATGGCAGTCAGAAGATAGCGCACGATTAGCAACGCTTGACTGGACGCATGTGGCAGAGCAAGTGGCACCTCAATTTTATGCAAAAATTCAGGCCATACCTGTTTTGGATCGATTGGTAAAGACCCATAGCTCTTATCCCCGGCTAGAAGCGACATTGAAAGCGTATTTGTCCGACCTGGGAACGCCGCCGGTCGGATCCGCCTATCTAAGCCGTATCCGGCGGATTGCCGAGGCGCATGTACGTATCGGTCTGACACCAGACTGGTATTTAGGGGCCTATCGCATTGTGTGGACTGCTGTCTGTGCGGCAGTTGACCGACAGGCTCCCACGGAATCTTCTTTACGACAAAATCTTTTTGCTTCGGCTTCTAAACGACTCATGGCGGACATGGTGTTGACCGTCTCCCTCTATCAAGAAATCTTGGAAACGAGTTCAGCCGCCTTGGGACAAGCGATGGCCTCTGTGGAGGCCGATTTGAATCGGCAGGCCGAACAACTGGCCGCGACCGCCGAAGAAACCCATGCGTCTGTCGACCATATGGTGGAAACCCTTAAGGCGATTGCGGCGCAATCGCGGGCATTGCTCGCCCCGGCAGAAGCGGCGGCGACCCAAGCGCAGACTGGTGTGGGCACGATGAAAATATTGGCGCAACAGGTCGGATCGGTCAATGGCGCTTTGGATGCCGTGGCTCAGGCGGGGCAGGCGCTGTCAGTCCAAATCCAGGCAATTCAACAAGCCACCACATTGATTCGCGATATTGCCCGCCAAACAAATTTGCTGGCGCTAAATGCGGCGATTGAAGCTGCGCGTGCTGGTGAGGCTGGCCGTGGCTTTGCGGTGGTTGCCGAAGAAGTGAAAAAATTGTCCGAGGGTTCTCAAACGGCCACTAAAACCATCGATGACACGATTCGCGGTATCGGGTCCCACCTGCGGCAATTAGAAACTGCAGTGACGGCCGCCGTGGATGCACAACGAGAGAATGGGGCTCAGAGTCAGACGGCTACGCAGTCCTTCATCACCATTCAGCAGGCGGTGGACCAAACGGTGGATGCATTTCGTGGATTAGACGGGCATTTGCAATCGGCAACTTCTACCGTCAACCAATTAGGCCATGCTGCCGAATTGACGAGCCAGCAAGCCGCGGAAGTCGCACGGCTGGCACATGGATTGCACACAGGAAGTCAGGAGGGCACGTTATGACATCGCCCTTATTAATTACCCGTGTGGGTCCCTATCTGTTTGGCGCCCCCGTCACAGCGGTCACGGAAATTCTTTCGCATCCTACCATCACACGGGTGCCCCGTACTCCCTCGACGGTGGTGGGGGTTGCGGTCGTTCGTGGCCAACCCCTGGCCGTATTTACTCTCCGGCCGGCTGTGGGACTTGACCCGGTTTCCGTGCCGATAGCCTTGCGGTGGGCTAGTACGACCGGCGTCGCATTAATTGCCGTGGATCGTGTCGAAAGCTTGTGGACGCCGGGCGATCCGTTACCCGCCGATGTGTGGGCCACACTGGTTCCTGCGGACCTGGCTCCTTGGATCGCCAGCGGTTACCGCTATGAACAGGAATGGCTGTGGGCATGGCCCGAGGATCTTCCACAGCGACTACAGAACACTTTGACGGGAGGACTGGCCCATGGCGGATAATATAACCATTGCTCTCGCTTGGAGCACTCAACTGAATGACACGATTCATGCTTATGAAGCGTTGATCGATGCACAGTGGAGCTTAGAACCGGCCGTGCGCGATCTGGATAGTGTCGCGGCGGCAACGGAAGAACTCACGGCCTCGGTCGACCAAGTGGCGCAACAATCGGTAACTTTGCAACGAGAATTGGGCATCGCACGCGATCGTTTGACCGCATGGAGTGCGACCGGAACGGCGCTGTCCCAAGACAGTGCGGCTGGTGCACAAGAAATGGAAACGTTAGTGCATACGGTGAGTGTGTTGACCGAAAAAGTTCAGGCAGTGGGTCGCATGGTGCAAGTGGTGACGGATGTGGCTGACGCCACGAATCTTTTAGCATTGAACGCAGCAATCGAAGCGGCGCGCGCGGGTGACGCGGGCAGGGGCTTTGCCGTGGTCGCCGATGAAGTGCGCGCATTGGCGCAACGGACGAAAGGTGCCACGGCGGATGCGTTGCAGGTTCTGACGGAAGTGACGGCTTCGACCGATCAGGCGCAGCTGGCATTAGGCCGCACGCGTGATCGCTTTAGTGCGACACGGGAGCGAGAACGCGGGGCGTTTGCGGATTTAGACCAGTTAGCGGAATCATTGGCGGCCTTATTGCCCGCTGTCGCACAAAGCTTGATCGCGATTACCGAACAGCGCGAGGCACTCTCTCACCTGGCGCAAGATACCACGCGATTGCAATCCGAGTTTCATGCCAGTTCCCAAGCATTCGCTGCAGCAGCCAAACATCTAGCGCATAGTGTCGACAGTGCGACGCAACATCGCCAAAACGCGCTGGATCCAGTCGGTGAAACGTCATCGGTGGGTGAGCGTCTGCAATTGTCGGTCACGGATCATCGCCTATGGCGCTACAGGGTTTACCGGGCCTTTGTCGACCATCAACCACTGGATGTGAATGCTGCGGCAGACTCTCGTCGGTGTCGCCTGGGACAAACGCTCGATGGACTGGATCAAGAAACCCGCCGGGATCCGGCGTTTTCCGCCGTTAGCCAACTTCACCAAGCGTTTCACCAGGCGACCGCTGCATTAGCAAAGAGTGCCCAAAAAGGACAAGATCGGGATCGCCAGTCGTTTGATGTTTGGCTCACGAAAGGCCGTAGCTTGTCGCACGAATTGGAAACGTGGGCGCAACGGTGGAATGCTGAGCACAGAAAGGACAGGTAGCATGCGGTTCTCGGAAATCTCCTGGGACGATCCCACCGAACAGAATTTATTTATTGAAGAGGCGACCGAGTTGCTTTCGACTTTGGAAGAGGGAGCATTGCAAAGTCCTCCCCCTCTGGATGCTCTGTTTCGTGCGGCGCATACCTTAAAGGGTTCGGGGGGAATGCTGGGTCTCACCGAGTGGGTTGCCACCGCGCATCATCTGGAGGATGCGATGGATCAGGTGCGTCAAGGCACTCAGCCCTTCGACGATACGGTACTGCAACTCACCTTATCCACTGTCGACCTGCTGCGGGCGGAACTCATGGGGACGGCACCCGCAGAGACGATAACCGCAGAGGAAAATACTCCCCATAACGGATCACCCACCCAGTGGGTGTTAACATGGGATGCAGCCTGTGTCATGCCGGGAGTGCGCGCTTATCAGGCATGGCAGGCGGTTGAGTCGGTTGCGCCGGGAACTGTGAGCGATCCTGCCGTCGATCAGCTCGGAACGTGGGAAGGGCATGTCAGTCGCCTCACGGTGCCGGAGGGGACTTCGTCCGACGCGGTACGCCAAGCGCTCGACGGGGTTGATGATCTGTCACGGGTGGAAGAGGCGAAACCCAGGGAGTTGTTGGAACCTTCTTCGATGGCCTCAACAACTTCTGCCGTGGCCACACCGCGCGAAGCCACCATTCGCATCGGAGCGGAAACCATCGAGAGGATTTTGGAAGGATTGGGTGAATTGTTGCTCGACCAGGCCCAACTCGAGCATCGTCTGGGTGTTGGCGCCGATCCGGCAACGCGTACGGTGCTCGGCCACATGCGCCGTCGAGCTCTGGATTTGCAAGACACCACACTGCGTGCACGGATGCTGCCTCTCGACACCCTGTTCCGGCAATATCCTCGAGCGATTCACGATATCGCCCGAAAGCTTCAGAAACCATTACGGCTCGAAACTCATGGCGGGGAAACTGAACTGGATCGCCTGGTGATGGATCGGTTGCACGAACCGTTGCTGCATCTGTTGCGCAATGCCTGCGACCATGGCATTGAACCGCCTGCCGTGCGTCGCGCCGCGGGGAAGCCCGAAACGGGCACGATTCGGTTGGTGTCCTATGCCGCCCAAGGCCATGTCCATGTTCGTGTCGAAGATGATGGGGCGGGCATCGATTGGAACCGGTTGCGCCAAAAAGCGGTGGCCAAGGGATGGTTGACCTCAGAAGAGGCGGAGCACGCCTCCGAAGCGACGTTAGCCGATTTGTTATTTCGGCCTGGGATATCGACTGCGGATGCGATTACCGACCTATCGGGACGGGGGGTTGGATTGGATGCGGTGCGCTCGTTTCTAGATGCCATTCACGGCACGATTTCCGTTGAAAGTCGGCGTGGACAAGGGACTGCCTTTCATTTGGAGTTGCCGATGACTATGGCGATAATGACGGCGCTGTTGGTGGATGCCGGGCCATGGACCGTGGGACTGCCGATTTTGACGGTGGAACGAATTGAAGAAGCGGATCATGCGGGGTTAGCCACCGTGCTGGGACAACCAGCGGTGCCTGATGCTGACGCCCCGCTGCCGGTGTACCCGCTGGCTCAGTTGTTAGACCCGACCGCTGTGTCAGATTCCGCCGGAGGATTCTTGGTTCGCGTCCGGGATGGAAGAACCCAAGCCGCATTGGCTGTGGATCAGGTGCGTGGTCAACAGGAAGTGGTCGTCAAACCCGTGGCCCCGTTGGCACCCGTGACGCCATGGCTGAGCGGCGTCGCCTTGCTCGGCGATGGGCGTTTGGCGTTGATGCTCGACATCCGGCGACTCGTGCCCGCACAAAGTGCGGATCATGGTCTGACGAATACCGATGGCATTCTGCGCCCGGGATCCAACCAGATGGAATTGCTGGTGTTTCACCTGAGTGATGGCCAACGGTATGGCATTAATGTGTATAAAACCCGGGAGGTGTTGCCCACACCTGCAATTACGGCTGTTCCTGGGCAGCACAATTGGTTGTTGGGATTTCTTCGCCTGCGAGGGCAAACCGTACCGGTCGTCAACCTGCATCGTGCGTTAGGTTTGCCGGAGCCGACCGAGGTCCCATTGGCATTGATTACGGAATTCAACCAATTAACCCAGGCGTTTCTGGTGGACTCTGTGGACCGCATGGATCGTGTGAGTTGGGAGCAGGTGGAGCCTTTGCCTACAGTGCTGGGGTCGGCTACCAGTGAATCGCGCTGTTTGACGGGACTGATTGACCATCCCGAATTGGGTCCGATTCAATTAATAGATTTTGAGCAAATTTTAGCCCAGGTTTCTCCCCCCGAATTTCCACCGCCTTCTGCTGTGGGCCACCCCGACGGCGTCAAAGGTCAGGAGGTGTGGCTGGCGGACGATTCGCGGGTTGCACGCCATCAAGTGGAAAAAGCGCTGGAACCGTTAGGTGTGATTGTCCGTAGTTTTGAAGACGGGCAAACGTTATGGGATGCCGTCGAGGCGGGGAACACGTTGCCGCAGCTCTTCGTGCTCGACGTAGAAATGCCCCGGCTTGACGGGTATACGTTAACTCACCGCTTAAAGCAAGAGCCACGTACTCGGGCATTGCCCGTCTTATTGCACACATCCCTGTCAGGGCATTGGCACGCGGAACGCGCGGCTCAAGTGGAGGCGGATGCGATTGTCACGAAATTTGTCCCGGAGATGCTGGCCCGCACGGTGCATGGATTGTTACTGCCGCATCCGGATTCTACTTCTGAAGAACGAAAGGAGGTCACTGTTGATGGAAATTCTCATCGCGGATGATGCCGCCTTTATGCGGATGCGGCTAAAAAAGCTACTGGAAGAAGCGGGGTACACCGTCCTCGAAGCAGCGAATGGGAAAGAGGCAATTGCCGTGTATCAGACCCATCATCCGGCCATGGTGTTGATGGATATTACGATGCCGGAGTTAGATGGGGTGGCCGCTACGCGTGCGATTTGCCAGTCGGATCCGCAAGCGCGCGTGGTGATGGTCTCCGCTTTAGGGCAGCAGGCCATGGTGGTTTCGGCGATCCAAGCGGGGGCCAAGGACTTCATTGTCAAACCTTACCAGCCGGAACGGGTGTTGGGCGCGGTGGCAAAATGGACGACGTAAATGTCCGGGATTTCAGGGTGCCTATTAAGGAGGATATGACGCATGTGGTCTCGCTTATCCATTAGCCTTAAATTGGCTTTGACGATGATTGTCATTTTAGGGATCCTCGGGATTTCGGACGGGGTGGCCGCATGGCGTACGCAGATCGCCCATCGCCAAGTGGTATTGATTGGACAAAAACAAACACCGTTTATGGTCACAACGAGCAATCTCGCTGCGACGTTTAACCATTATGACGGAGTGATGAATGCCTATGTGTTGGCGGCCAACATGAAAAACTGGCCGCTTGCGGCGAAGAAGTGGACCAAGACCCAAAAGCTCAAAACCGGCATTGCTCAAGACGTGAAGACATTGCAGCATCTGCGCATTAACTCTGGCGTGGTCGATGAGTTTGAACGGGCCTGGCAACGATACTATGCTTATGCCTTAATAACCCACAACGCGGTGCTTGGACATCGAACCGGCCAAGCCATTGCGACCCAAACGGTGGCCAACTCTCCGGCAACCCAGGCCGTGTCGAGTGTGTTGACCACGATGGACCGCGTGGCGGCCTCCACTGTAAGTCAGGGCATTACCGGCACCGAAGGCAATCTAGGGGCCACCGTTGACACGGTGTTGGTAGCGTGGGTTATCACCGTGTTGATTGCCTTGGGCGCTCTTTGGATGCAGTGGCGCGGCATCGCGGTCCCCTTGCGCCAGTTGGCACAAACCGCCGAAGGCCTCGCGGGGGGTGACATCTCTCAAGTCGTGCCCAAAACCTCGGACGATGAAACCGGAACCCTGGCTACGGCATTTCGGCGGCTGATTCAATATTTCACCGTGCTGAGTCAAGCGGCTGGCGAGATGGGCCAAGGCAATCTGACCCAACCGCCCCCTCTGGCCAGTCCCAAAGACACGTTGGGGCAGGCGCTAACCACCATGCATGGGCAGTTGCGGGCGCTGCTGCAAGCAGCGCAAAATACGGGCCATCAAGTGCGGAAACATGCGCAATCGGTACGGGATTTGGCGGAACAGGCGGCGCAATCCACCGATCAAATCGCCAGCGCGGTGCATGAAGCAGCCGCGGCCTCCAATGAATCTGCCCAAGGTCTGCAACATATTGCCGCATCGATGCAACAACTGAAAACGGCTGGCGATCAAGTGGCTGGCGGTACGGATCGCCAAGCGGGCGCCATCACGGAGGGACATCACGCTCTGACGACGATGCAGCAAGCACAGTCGCATATGCGGGATGCCGTGGGACATATTGATGGTTTGGCTGGAGAAGCGGGACAAGCCGCCCAGGACGGACGCAAGCAAATGGAAGAGACACTGGGGGCTATGACTCGGATTGCCTCCGTTACAGGCAAAGCCGCCGAGGCGATTCAACGCCTCGGCCAACGCTCCAATGAAATCGGCACCATTGTCCGAGCCATTTCCGATATTGCTGAACAGACCAATCTCCTCGCGTTGAATGCCGCGATAGAGGCGGCACGAGCGGGGGACGCGGGACGTGGGTTTGCGGTGGTGGCGGACGAAGTGCGGCGGTTGGCCGAGCAGTCCGCTGAAGAAACCCAGCACATTCGCAGTTTAATCCAATCGATTCAGGAAGATGTGAGCGTATCGGTGGATGCCATGACGCAGGGACAGGAGGCGGTTCATGCAGGGCAGGAGGTGGCTGCACGGACCCAAAGCGCCTTGGTAATTATGGAGCAATCGGTTGCGCAAGTGGTAACGGATTTAGGGGAGGTAACGCACAGTGTCCATCAGGTGGATGAACAAAGTCAATCGATGGGCGCCCGCATGCAAATTATTGCGGGCGCTGCCCAAGATAACGCGGCAGCCGCTACGGAAATGGCAGCCTCTACCGCAGACGTCGCCGACACCGTGCAAGGGCTTGCGGCAATCGCTGAAGAAACCGCAGGAGCAATGGAGACGGTGGCGGACACAGCGACCAGCGTAACGGCATCGGCCACCCAATTGCATCAACAAGCACTGGCGTTGTCCGAGGTGGCCGACCAACTGGGAAACCTGGTGGATAGTTACCATCTTTAACGACTGACAATGGGATGACGTACACGTTATCTGCGGGGAATGAAACAGCACACAGGTATGGAATGCCGCACAAGGAGTGATCATATGAGACTGTTATCTGTGACTCAATGTCGTCCCGGCGATGTGGTAGCGGACACAATCAGACAAGCGGACGGGCGCGTCGTGTTACGCCGCGGAGTAGCGTTAACCCAAGAAATATTGGAATTATTGACCCGATGGCACATCGGCGTGGTGCCTATTGAGTGGCCCGGATTCGAAACGATTGACACGGATACCTGGTTTCCGGCTAATCTCATTGCCCCGATGACGAACTGGGTAGGGCAAGGATTGAAAGTGCTGGAGGGTGATGGATTGGTAACGGCCCGGCGTCTGGTAAAGGAATTGGTCGACTACGAGCCGCGACCGCGGCATCGGGCATTGGAATTTTTATCGGTGTATCACGGCGGGAATCCTGGTGTGGTTGCATGGCTGAATACCGTGGCTCTGGTGATGAAACTAGGACAGGAGACTGCATGGAAATGGGCTGAAAACTATACCTTGGCTGCCGTGCTTCTCGGTTTGACGTTGCCGGTTAACGCGGGAAGCGTAGTGGAACCAGCTCCTGCTCATGCCCAGGAAGTGGTCCAACGCCTGCACTCGCACTCGGCGGTGCCGTCCACGACAATTGCCAGTTTAGCGCAGCATCATGCCCGATGGGACGGGTCAGGTGTCCCTTCATTGTCGGGAGACGAGATTTATCATGGGGCCCTGATTTTGGGTTTGGCCGAACAATTGACCCTATTGACTTTTCGCACCGACGAACCCGCTTTGCCGGTTCACGAGGCGTTAGAGTGGATCATCGGCGGTGCCGACATTGAATTTCCGTTACCCTTGATCCAAAGTTTGCGGCGGGTTTTTGCTCCTTACCCGCGCGGATCGGTCGTGACACTGGGCGGGGGAGAGGTTGCTGTAGTTTTGGACAACGTGACCGATTGGCCGACCCGCCCGGATATCCGATTGCTCAATGGGTCCGAGGCAGGGCGCGATCTCGAATTGAAGTCCCCTGACCAACAGACGCGAGTCATCACGGGATTTTATGAAAAACGGGACTGGCCTGCCTAAACAGAGGTCACCTACGATGTTAAGGAGGATTTGTCTAGGATGAATGCACAACAGATTTTTACGGTGTGGGAAAAGGCATCGGTTCTCGCATTAACGCAGGCCAGTCGTGCATTGCGCGAATTTAGCGGCTTGGACTTTGCCGTAGAGGAAACTGCGGTGACAAGCATTGACTGGAACACGATGGCAGAAAGGTTGCAGCGTAAAGTCACCAGCCCGTTGTACGTCATCCATTTAGGGGCTCAAGGATTATTTAGAGCGCACATTTTGTTGCTGTTTTCTGACGCCAATAGCCAACGGCTGGTAGGGGTCATGGTGGGCGAGGAGGTATCGCTACCTCTGGATGAGTTAGGCGAATCGGCCTTAGCAGAAGTGGGCAATGTGGTAGGTACGGCCTTTCTCAACGTGTTTTCCGACATTTTTCGCGTCGTCTGGGAACCCACGCCGCCCCAAGTCCGTTTGACAACGGCGGCTGCTTTGACGGAAGATATTGCCCCGGGAACCACGGTACTGCTGACGGAAGCCATGTTCCAAGTCACTGGTGAGTCGGTGTTTGGAGAAATTGTCGTCATTCCTACGTTAGAGCCGGTTGAGACGTCTCGATTATGAGCACGGACGATGGCTCGCGCCTTCGGGTGGCAATCGTGGATGATTCGGCCTATGTGCGATATGTGTTAAAGACGCGCTTGGAATCCTTAGGCGCTGAGGTGGTGGCCACGTTTGCTCGTGGGGAACCGGCCATCGATCAAGTTCCGGATCTCAATCCCGATGTGGTGACGATGGATGTCTTGATGCCTGGGCTAGGAGGCATTGAAACGGTTCGGCAATTGCGCAACCGTTGGCCAGGAACCATTATCATGGTATCAAGCCAAACTTGCGAAGGGGCGGCTGCGACGTGGGATGCCTTGGACGCTGGGGCTGACGATTTCGTTGCCAAACCGACTCCGCCGTACCCATTGGACAGCGTGATGGAAATGATTGTCGCCAAAGCTTATGCTCTTATTCGGCCCCGGACAGCATTTCGTTCCCGAATTCATGACTTGCGCAGGCCGGAGCGTGTAATGCCGGGTTCTGGTCACGACGCCTTCCAGGCTATGGTGATTGGAGCGTCTACCGGGGGTCCCCGAGCGCTGGCAACGGTACTGGGTGCGTTGCGGGCGCCGCCGCGCATCCCCCTGTTGATTGTGCAGCATATGCCAGCCGGATTTACGGCATCGTTCGCCGAACGTCTTACCGGGCAATTGGGTTTTGGGGTGCAGGAAGTGCCACCAGATGGAACATCGATTCCGCTGCTTTCGTCGTCGGTGGTGCTGGCCACGGGAGGCCGGCACCTGCGGGTGTCTGCCCACCGCTGTTGGAGCGAACCCGGCACGCGGTTGCATGGCGTGATCCCGGCGGTGGATGTAACCCTGCTGGATGCCTTGGAGAGTTTTGGGTCGCGCCTAGGCGTTGTAATTCTCACGGGTATGGGCGAAGATGGATGCCGCGGCGCGATCCAAGCGCATCAACGGGGAGCGTGGGTGGTGGCAGAAGCGCAGGAAACCGCTGTCGTGTGGGGCATGCCGGGAGCCGTGGTGCAGGCCGGAGCCGCAGACGCTGTTTGGCCACTGAACCAGATTGGCCTCTGGCTCAATGACACGGTGACGGGGGCGGTTGACGGTGACTGAACAAGAATGGGAGAATTTTTTTGGGGCGGCGCGGCGTTGGTGGGGCACTGATTTAACCTCTTATAAAAGGACGCATCTGGATCGACGATTAACGACGTTTATGGTTCAAGAAGGATTAACCGATGTTCCCGCATTGATGGCGCGCGGACAGAATGACCCGGAATTTTGGGAACGTGTGCATTCGTATTTGACGATTCACGTGAGCGAATTTTTTCGAGATGCGCCGTATTGGCAAGCTTGGACTCAGGCTATTTTGCAACGGCCTGACGTTCCTTTAAAATTCTGGTCGGCTGGCGCCTCTTGGGGTGCGGAACCGGTAACATTGGCGGTGTTGATGAACGCCGCCGGGCGTTCTTGTGAAATTTTGGCGACCGATAGTGATGTGGCAATTCTTCGAGAGGCAAAGACAATGGAGTATGGACAGGAGGTAATGTCACAGATTCCTATGCAATATCGTCAGTATTTTGAACGGATCGGGCCTGATCGGTGGCGGCTAATATCGTCTATTGGCCGACATATCCGCTTTATGCGGCACCATCTTTTGAGCGATCCCTATCCGTCGGGTTTCCATGGTATTTTATGTCGCAATGTGCTTATCTATTTCGAACCGTCAGCGCGATGGACTGTCGCACAAAAACTGGCGCAAGCATTGCTGCCTCAAGGGTATCTCTGGTTGGGCGCTACGGAGACCCTGTTAGAATGGCGAGGATTGGGATTAAGGGTAGTGGGGCCGTCACTGTTTCAAAAAATTGCAAACCCGATTGCGGAGCGATAGGCGGTCCCAGAGGCGGAGGAGAGTCTTTAGTGTGAAACAAGAATTCAAAGGGAAAGAGCAGGAGGGGAAAGTATGACCGAAGATAACGGGCCGATGTCGCAGGCCGACATCGATGCATTATTAGCCGCGTTGGCGGCCGGGGCTTCCAATGCTCCCAAAACGGATCCGCCCGTCGAGTCGCAAGGCGTCAAGGCACCGGAAACCGAGGAAGTGCAGACCGCTATACCGATGTCGAAACCCAAGCCAGTAGCCGAGAGATTGACAGACCCCCGGCTGCGACGGATTGCAGCGCTGCCGATGAAGTTTCGGGTTGTGTTGGGACACGAAACCTTGACCATGGAGCAAGTGTTGCAATTGGGACAGAACAGCCGCGTCGTTTTGGACGGCAAGTGGCAGGAACCCGTTGCACTGACGCTCAATGGACGCATCGTCGGGACGGGCAATGTGGTTTTGGTAGGCAATCGCTTTGGTGTCCAAGTGGTACAGTGGGGGATGGAAGGGACCGGACCACAACCATCGAAACCGGAGTCACTGAAATAAAGCCAGAGTTTGCTGTGCCACGGTGGTTCGGCCTCGGGGAGAGATCGGCTCGGGTTCAGAACGTTACGTCACTTTCCCTGGTTGTCCGTATTCGGCTAACGACCGGGACGGAATGCTGAGCATTTTTCGGTGTAGGCCGCCTATGCACAAGACCTTGAGCGCCGTTCTCGGCCGAATGCGACGGTTTTCTTGCCATGACATCGGGTGAAACCCACGTCTGAATGGGTAACCCCCACTTCACCATCACAAAGTTTGCAGCGCGACCTCCCTCCTTACGCGCTTTTGACCCTACGGCCAGCCGTCTTTGCACTGCAGGACAAGGCAATGTGTGGAGTCCGTCTCGGGATCGATGCCCATCTGGATAGAAACTTTGCCGCTAACGAAAAAGGAATTTTGTTCATCATTAGCGAAAGTCTCTACAAAATATCTGTCTTGGAATGCAGACAGAGCAGTGCAAACTATTGCTAACCGCGAACTGCAGATGGTGTCCACCATCTGTTGACGCATGCCGTCACTGCGACGATTGATTGTCAATTTCGCTTTGGGGACACCTTGAGGTGGCTGAAGTGTAGCAATCGCCTAAAACAAGAGAGAGGAGGTTCCTGGTCGCCCGTGACATTGGTCTTAGGTGGGTAAGCGTGCTTCAGACCCGTCGCAACTATGGACCCACTCGCTTGTTTACACATTCTCTTCTGGCGACCAGAAAATGACCCTATGACATCCGATACGGCGCATCCCGTCAAAAGGTTTACTACTCAATCATCCAACCCATCGGTTTCTATGCCGAACACTATCCTGGGTCGATTGTGGGAAGACTATTTGTCCTGGTCTCTTCCACGAAAATTTGCCTGGCAACTGGGCGGGGCCATGATGATGTTGGCCTTGATCGAAATTCTTGCGATTATCGGACTCTGGCAATCCGGAACCGCTCATGGTCTGATCTGGGCAGGAATCTTGGCGGCGCTGGGAATCATTGCGGAAAGCACTGGATGGTTGGCACTCCGGGCGAATCGCCGCTATATTGTAGAGCCCATTGTGAATCAAATTACGGCGCTCCATCACGTGGTGGCAGGGGATCTGCAAACCTCTCGCCCCGTACCCGTTGGACGCGACGAAGTGCGCACATTATACGAAGTGGGAGAAACGTTGGTGCATCGTCTGCTGACGGTACTTTTTCGTGTGTATTACACGGGATCGGCTTTGGTACGGCAAGCGGAAGCATCAGCCGATAGCGTTCGCCACGTGGAGGGCACCATGGTGCGTATCACCCAGTTGGTGAGTCGGCTCGAGCAAGCGGCAAAAGTAGATGGCCACGCTCTGGAAACGGTGGCTCAGTCCGTCGAGGATCTCAGCGCAGCCGCAGATCAGATTGCCCTCGCGGCTGGCAAACAAGCCCAGGATGCTCATGAAGCGAATAACGCCATGACGAGTTTAGCGCGGACGATTACCAGCATGGGGCAGGCCCAACAAGATGGAGAGCGGGCTGCAGCTGATACCAAGACGCGTATTGCGGAGGCGGTGACTGCGGTGAAGACCGCGTTGGATCGGGTAGCTGCTTTGCCATCAGCCATCACCCAATCGAACGCGGAGAGCCAAGCCTTGGTAAAGCGTGTGCAGGAATTGGGACCAGTGGTGACGACCATTCAAGATATTGCGCGGCAAACGCATATGCTGGCGTTGAATGCGGCGATTGAGGCCGCGCGCGCGGGGGATGCAGGCAAGGGATTTGCCGTGGTCGCCGAGTCGGTGGGAGCGCTGGCCCAACAAAGTTTGGAAGCCGCGCAAGCCACGGGTGCCACCCTCATGAGCGTGCGCAAGGCAATCGAGGCACTGGCGCAAGAAACCAATCGCACGGCGCAAAACGCATTGGCGGGCCAAGAGACCCTAACTGCCGCACAAAATGCCGTGGTGGCCATCCCAGAAGCGTTAGGCGTTCTGGATGCGGCGTTGTCTCATGTGGCTGACGAGGTGACTCGAGCGACGCAAATGACGGCGACTGCCACGCAAGTTGTTACCAACACCGCGGCAGCGGTGGAAGAATACGCGGCATCTGTCGAAGAGATGACGGCTACCATTCAGGGGCTGCGCACCACAACCCATGATTTGGCGGCTACGGCTGCCGGGAATATTCAACTCACGGCTCAAGTGCCGCAAGAGTTGCAGACCATTGGCCAGGAAATGGATGTCAGTGTAGGCACGGTGGCCGTGATGACAGATAGTGTGCATGATTTGCAAAACCTTTTAGCCGATTGGCGCCTTGCGGTGCCTACCCCGACTTACAGGTCTTATACCGACGCATTAAGGACATTGTTACGCACCTGGAGCAAAAAAATTGGAACCGCGTTAGAAGCGGAAGTGGCGCCTGACGAACTGCAGTTTGTTTATCGTCCGGTTACTCCCAACGACTTGCGGAATTTGTTTGATCCGGGCCCAGTAACGGTGTTTGACCCTCCTCGTTATACGTGTGGATGGGATCGCCGGGTAGATCGGTGGTTGGGAACATGGATGGAGGAAGCGACTGCGGAGGCCCAACGGTCTTTTCCCGGTGTGATGCGCGTGGCGATGGGGGATGTAAATGGGTTCGTGCTGGCCGAACCCAAGGCTTTTGCTGGCGACTTAGTGGGAGACGCGGCGCACGATGGGAAAAATTTAGTAAAGCGCATTCTTTTTGAATCCCGTGACCTGATGAGACTTTTGCGATTTACAGGGCTCACCGATCCGATGCTTGATCAGGCGCAACTAAGTCGGGAACAGGTAGCCGCTCATATGCTCCCCCCCGATTCGGAGCCCTTTGATGCATTAGCATATCGTCGAGTAACCGGTGATCTGATATTGGATGTGGCGGTGCCGGTGTTTGTGCATGGACTATACATAGGGGCTGTTGTGGGCGGAGGGCTCGCTGTAGAAGTGGTGAAGGGTTAGATCATTCTCCCAGTCTTTGCGACGGCCGCCCAAGAAAACCTCTCCGGCCGTTTTGTGCCTAAGCCGCAGAAGACCGTGTATGTCGCCTTGCCGCGATTTTTCCAATATCCGCAGAGTAACTTGGTCGTTAAGTCGGATGTTTGGCCAGGACGACATCTCGACACGCTATGCCCTTTTTTAATGAAAATTTCATGATAATGTATTGGGTATGGAATTTCATGCCCTGCCCAGAAGGAAATTCGACAAATCATGTCGAATTTCGGCAGTATCTGGAAACATTGATGGTAAGGGAAGGGCGCACACGGATGACATTGTGGGAACGGTGGCAGCAAGGCGGAAGATTGCAATTGGCTTTTCAACCAATTGTGTCGTTGACGGGGTTGCGGGTATTGGGATACGAAGTGCTCAGCCGTCCTTATGATTATGAAGGAAACCTGATGGCGGTTGAGCCGTTTTTTGACGCGGCGGCTGCATCCGGCCACGCACTGACTATGGATCAACAGGTATTGGCGGCACTGAGTCGTTTTGTTCTCAACAATGCGTTGAGTGTGCCCATTTTTTGGAATGCGCACCCTGCGTCGATTGCGGGAGGGATTTTGTCGAAGATTCGCCAGCAGTTTGCTATTCATCAAATTGTCGTGGAAATCACCGAAAAGGGGGAGTGGCCTGATGCGATCATTCCAATGATCGCGTCGCATCAAGCAGAGGGATATACAATTGCGTTAGATGATTTTGGCGCCGGTTATTCTGGATTGCGCCGGTTGATCCAGATGCGCCCGAATGTTGTGAAAGTGGATCGGGACATTGTGCAAAATCTCGATCAAGATCGGATAAAACAACAGCTTGTGGAGGCGGTGGTTCATCTCGCTCCCTCGGTCGGATTCAAAGTGTTGGCCGAAGGGTTGGAAACGTTGGAAGAAATTCAAACCTGTATGAGTTTGGGGGTGAACTGGGGTCAAGGGTACTATTTTGCCGAGCCGGCAACATGGGAATCCCAGCCGGTCCCGGAGCGAGAAGTTCTCGAAACATTGCTGGTGGTGCGGGCGCAATCTATTTTGGCTGATCAACGAGGAACGGCATTTTCGGTGGAGGCACGATGGCAGGCCCTTACACGACTCTTGGAGGTTGTAGAAGGGTTGGCATTACCTCAAGCGGTTCCGGTGATTTTGCAAATGACCGAATCGGCATCTTGCGCCATCTGGCAATTGGCTATCTTTCACGAAGGTTCATGGCACTGGTGGGCACAGGACTATTGGGAGGACGAGAGTCTAGGAACGGCAATCATTGATCGTTGGATTGAGGAACGCGAAGGACGGGGCGACTGGATTGTGCAAGATGCGCCAGAAGATACGGAAAAGTGGCTGGATGCGCGATCGGTAGCGCTTTGGCCCATTGGGGATCCCGTGACGGCGGTGTTGATCGCATGGTATCCCATACCGAACCAGTGGAGTCCGGCCCGAGTGGAATGGGGCAATGCGGTCAGACAAGTGATTGGTTTGTTTCTTCGGGGTGCGGCGAAATGACCAAATCGGGTCATCCATGTAGGGGGTTATCAGCATGGGTTCGGCTCAAGCCCTAAGTAGAATAGAATATTCTGGCGGTGTGGAGTCGCACCTATAGACGGAGGCTCTGCCGTTCTCGTGATTCGGTGGTGTACAACGGATTTGACATGGGCGCATTGGTATTTATAGCGCACGGTCGATTCCGCCGCGAATTTTACCAAATCCCGGCGGCCCGCATCTACAAATTGTCGACACGGTCGGATTGCGGGAAAAAGCCGCTCACCCTAGCCGTTTCGGTCTCCGATGAGACTATTACGACGATGCCGTGGCCCCAACTCCAAAAGATGCGAGGGGGATCCTGATGGCACGTGCTTCTTGGCAAAACTCGTATGCCATGTTCGTGATCAAATTATGGGCTTCAAGGCTAAATATCGGAGACTATTTTCCATGATGTTCTCATACAATTTACCGATGTTTTGATGCAGGGCACACCGCAGCCGCTGTGGACTGTATGGCGGCTATCGACGCCACCGTTTGGATTCTTTCCCTTCCAAAATTTTTTGCCAATCTTTTTCAAAATACCCCAATTAATGCTATGCAATGCACATTTTTCTATGATAGGATAGCAATGGATTTGAGAGGTTGGTATCACGCAAGCATTCATATGTGGTGTTACCAGACTCAGGATCTGGATCTGAGACGAGCCTCACGTCCGAGATCCATCGCGACCGTTCACATGGCGTGTGAATTGTTGCAGGAGGTGAGAGGTGGTACGTCGTGGCGAATTTTTATGGGCGGTCCCGTGCCTATGTGTCCTTCCAAGTTCGCTTGACGCCGGAGTTGAAAGAAAGGCTGATGAAGCAATCTTTTGAAACGGGTCAAAGCCAAGTGGCGATCGTCAACGCCGCCTTGGAGTACTATCTCGACCACGTAGCCCCCGGGATTTCCCGATCGGACCTCTCCAAATTGGAAGGGGACGAACAATAGGATCCGGTTGCGCGCCGAATCCACCATGCAATCGTAGTAGCAAAACGCTTAAACTTGCAAGCTTAAGGGTTTACCGTTTCACCGAACATAGCGTTCGGAGCAGGTATTAAAGGGCTTTACTGAGGAGGTTTTTCTTACGTCGATGCAAAAACGACACGTTCTTAAAAAAGCAAGCGGATTGGTGATGGGATCATCGATGTTGTTGTTGTCGATGATGCCAGCTGCATCCGCCTTCGCGGCAACGGTGCCCTCTGTATCCGTAGCAGTTTCATCCCAGACGTCGACTGTGGGAGGCACTGTGACTGCCACCGCTAGCGTCACCAATGCGCCGAATACGACGCTTGAATATCAGTTCTGGATCGAACAACCCAATGGGTCGTTTAAGCCGTCAGCTTTCCAAACGAGCCCAACGTATACGTTTACCACGCCAGCAAGTGGTGATTACTTAGTAGTCGCCTCGGTGATGACCGCCGCTGAACTTAAGGCGAAAGACTGGGCGGCTGCCCAATCCTCACCCGCAGATGGCGTTTTTGTGAACAGCAATGTGAATTGGACCGTCACCACGAGTAACGGCTCCCCCGCAACAGATGTTCAACCGGGGACGACCTTGACGGTAAAGGCTACCGCAACGAATGTCTATGATGCGTTGTACCAATTTTGGTACGAAATGCCTGATGGCACTTGGGTGCAAAGCGGCGACTATTCGTCTAACAACACCTTCAGCTTTACTGCTCCAGTTGCCGGCAACTACAACGTAAAAGTCTATGCCAAGTCTCCGCTAGCGCAAAACAACGCGATGGGTGCAGTCACGCAAAAGCACACGACCGTGGCGGCGTATGGCACTCCAGCCGCAGTAAAACTCTCAGCAGCTTCTTCTAGCCTTGTCGCTGACGGGAAAGCAACTGACACCATCACAGCGACGGTTGTCGACAGCAACGGGAATGCGGTTGCAGACTACAGCGGAACCGTTACGGTAACGGGGACCAGTGGCACGGGCTTGTTGAGCACTGGGACCGTAACCCTGAAAGACGGTGTTGGCACGTTCGCCATGTCAGCTAGTACAACGGGCACCGACACTGTCGGGACCAGCGATCTCGTTGCGAGCAATGGTGCGCCGACGCCAGCGACCTTCACCTACGGCTCAACGACGGTGACGGCCGTGTCCCCGACGATTCAAGGCATCAAAGTCTCGGCATCGTCCCAGGCTGTCTCAGAGAACAGCCCGAACATGGATCCAGTGACCATTACATTGACGGACCAAGCAGGTAATCCGGTACCCTCAACGTATGCCAGTGAAGGCGCAAAAGACGTGACCGTCACATTGAGCGGTCCCGGCTCGCTCGGCTCGACTGCGGCTACCATGTCAGGCGCTACCACGTCGCAGAGTGTCTATGTATGGCCTGGGTACTCTGGAACAGCGGATGTCTGGAGCATCCAGGGTCAGCCCGGGACTATTACCGTCATGGCCACGGCGCCTGGCGTGACCCCTGGACAGACGTCCATCAACGCAGTTACGGTGGGACAGCCAGCTAAGATTGCGGTCTCGTCCACAACCGGGAGCTTGACAAGCTCACTGATTACGGGTGGGGACACCCTTCCCTCTGGAACCACGTTCACACAATACACTGTTACCCTGGAGGACATCAACGGGAACCCCGTTGCCGCGCCGAGCGGCGAGGATGCGTTGACCCTCTCGGACAATGCTACCACGGGTAACTTGTACTACTACGTGGCGTCGAGCACCGGTCAACCGTCGGGCAGCGCTCTGACCTTAGTTAGTGGTTCATACGACGGAATGATTGCCTCTGGAGACAGCACATATACCTTCGACGTCCTCAACACGGCGGCGCAAAGCGGAACAGCCACTATTACCGTGACGGACGCCTTGACGAGTTCGACCGTCAGTGTGCCATATACCTTCGAAATTGGAGCGGCGAGCAAACTGGGTGTGACCGGACCGGGAGATGTTGTGACAAACGGGACGGCCACCTATACGGCTCAGGTGGAAGATGCCGCGGGCAATGACACCACCGATGGGGCAGCCGCAGTGACGTTTAAGTTAAGCGGCGCACCGAGCGGTACGACCTTTGCCAACAGCTCTAACACGTACACCACCACCTTGAACGGTAGTGGTACAGCGATGGTCACCGTCGATGCGGGCGTTGTATCGAGCTCGAGTTCCTACACAGTGAGTGCATCCGTGGCTGGTCTTGCGTCGGGCAGCACCACCGGTGTTGTGACGGAGCCGGCGACGTACGTTTCTAAGATTGGTTTGTATAGCGGAGTCGTTTCGTCACCGTCGTCCAACGCGGTGATTCCCAGCTCCGGTGTAAGCCTCAACGGGTTGAGCACAGGCTCGTTTACGCTGTTTGAAGAAAATGCCGTGGATGTGCAGCAGACTGCGACAGACAACCTCAAAGTCACGTCCTCGAACCCATCGGTGGTTATGGTCGGTTCGAGTGCATCAACCCCGGTCTCGGGCGGCACCCTCACGGTTCCCACCGGTTCGTTTTCAGGTGATGCCGCGACATTCGCGCTCATCGGCGGCGACCAGGGCACGGCTACCATTACCGTAACCGACACGTCCAATGCGGCTGTCGCCCCGGTGAGCTTCACCGTGACCGTTGGAGCGCTGAACTCTGGAGCTATCTCGACCACCGCGGCCAACGAGTCCGGCCTGGCCAACGTCTCCGGGGGCGTAGCTTACTTTACTTTGAATGGGAACACGGCCTCAGCTACCTATGCTAGCAGCACGGCCGACTTTGGTACGTACAATAACGGAGTTTTCGCGGTTACGCCGCCCGCCTTGTACTCAGCCGTTGCAGCACCATCCGGGTCGACCACGTCGGCGACTTCGGGCGACACGTTGGCCATATGGCCGGGAGCGACCAGCGGTACCTATACCTACCTTGACCTGTCTCAAGAGACTCCGGGTGTTGGTTCTCAGCTGGGTCATGCGTACGTCGGGGTGAACATTCAGGGACCGTCCGGTTCCACCGTAAACTTGTCGGTCAACGGTGGATCCTACGACACCAACAGCTCCAACTCTGACTCGGCTTACTTTAGCGTAGCTACGGAAGCATCGGTGGGCTCGTGGACCCTCGCGTCTCCGCAATCGGTGCAGTTGAACGCGAAGGTCACCTTTTCCAACGGAGTGACGGTGACATACCCGCTTATGGTGCAAGAGCCTTAAGTTCGAGGAACAAAACTGAACAGGGCCTCTCGCGGGGGCCCTGTTCACCTTTGCGCGAATTAGGTGATTACTTGACAAGGAGGCGCTCGTTTTGGAGAACAGCAAGGAATGGCGTCAACAAGTCGAACAGGCGCTTCGACAGAAGGATTGGTATCTCGGCGAAACCATCTGCCGACAAGTTTTGCGAAACAACCCCGCTGAGGCTCAAGCCTGGGTGTTTTTAGGGGAATCGTTAGAACATCAGGGGCAAGGTCCAGCCGCGTGGCGGTGTTTCGACAGGGCATGGATCCTGGATCCCCAGGCCGCATGGGTTGCGGCGGCGTACCGACGTCTTCAGGATAAACGTGTGGGGGGGATTCCCCTGTGGTTAGACGAACTGTTGTCCGTTCCGGAGGTGCGGGTCGTGGGCGCGATTGTGGCACGCAATGAAACCGAGAACATTGGCCGATGCATTCGTGCTCTTCGGCCGGCGGTGGATGCTATCGTGGTGGTGGATACCGGATCGACGGATGACACTATGGTGATCTCGAAATCGGAAGGGGCCGTTGTTGTAGAAACGGAGTGGCAGGACGACTTTGGACATGCGCGGCGGATGGCGGAGTCAGCACTCGGTGACAAGGGATGGGTCCTATGGGTGGATGCCGACGAGTTTCTTGATTACGAGGACATTGCGGTCCCACGCATTGTCGCGGGATTATTTGATAGGGTTCCGGGCGATGTGCTGGTTCGCATTGGACAAGTCAATCATATCGGGCCATCCGTACAGCCTAACTACGACACGACGCGCATGTATCCCCTCGGACGGGGATGGACGTGGCGGGGTCGAATTCACGAGCAGGTCGTGCGCACCGACAACACCCAACGGCCCGTGGCAGCCCGTCCCGCGGCGAGAATCCGACTAGATCATTGGGGGTACGATGCCCCGGCGATGGAGAGTCGGAGGAAGATTGAGCGCAATATTCGCCTCTTGGAGCAGTGGGTTGCGGACGAACCGCAAAATGCAGCCGCTTGGGGGTTTTTGGGGCGAGATCTTTATGTTGGGGGGCAATTGGAACGTGCGGTGGCTGCGCTATCACGCGCCGAAGCAGTGGCAACAGCGGATACAAGTTATGGCCGTCTCGCTGAGGTTCGGGCGGTGCTGTGTGAAGCTTTGGTACGTCTACATCGGCTGGAAGAGGCGAGAGCGGTGGCAGAACGGATGACCACCCACCATCCGGAGTTTCCGACCGGTTGGTATTGGCGTAGTCATGTGGCATTGTTGCAGGCGGACGAGCGGTTGCAGGACGCGGTTGCCTGGTCGCGCCGGGCCCGGGAGTTGGCGCCTCGATATCGTGGGATTGTGTCCGTTCCGGGTGACGTGGCCAATTTTCTATCAGTATTGACTGAGGCAGATGCGACAAAAATGCAGGCACGATGGAGCGATGCGCTAGGTCTTTATAAGGATTTGACTACCAAGTATCCTGATCACCATGGGGTGAAACGTCAAATATCGTGGATTATGGAAGAAACTCAGCGTATTGTCGCCTCAAGCGAGACATAAGGGTCATTCGCGAATGACGAATAGCGGACCGCTCTTGGGGGCGGTCTTTGCTATTGCGTCCGGTCAACTTTTCCAAGCTATAAAGTTTAATTCACTGAAGTGGCAAATGATCTCTATTCGTTGTGTTTTTTGTATGAGTCTGTTGCAGGGTGGAGGCAGTACAGAACATATCTTCCCAGAATCACTGGGTGGGACATTAACGGTCGCCCCCGTTGGTGGGTCATGCAATAAAAATTCCTTGACCAAGTCGACGCCTTCCGCCGTGCTCTGGAGACGGTCAGCAAGATATGGGCACAAGACCCGGAAACCCAGTTTGATGCCTGAAGAAATCATGAGAGCGACACTAGACACCACCCTCATTCT
>JAJZZP010000164.1 GCA_021797515.1 Bacillota bacterium
AAGTTGTCAGGGCAGAAACACTCATGGCTTAACGTTGTACGGCCCGAGCTCTCCATAACCTACAGCGCCACATTAAAAATTTAATGTGGCGCTCTACATTAAATTTTATTCCACTGGCTTGTTCCGGGGGGGAAGTGACTGACATGAATCGTCAGATGCGTCCGGTTCGCTAAGGCTTGAAGGGAGACTTTCCCGAGTCGATTACGCCAGCCGTTACTCCCACCGCCATCGGTGGTGATGTAGAGAGGCTCAGCCTGGGGGTACCGTTCCTTTCCCATCAGATCCCACCACCGACCCATACTCTCCGCGGCGAACGCGGCTGTGTCATGATCGATCCCCCCATTCACCCAGCCCTCATTCTGGGTGATGTCATAGATACCATAGGGTGTTACCTTGCCGACCGCCGACGATGGAAAATCATAGACGTTCACCACCTCGGGCTCCCCTTCGGGGAGCCACTCCTGTCCTCCATTTTTAAAGTCCCCCACGAGCTCCTTCTTCTTCGCATCGACCGCAATGACCGATTGATTGGCCGCCTGAAAGGCGGCGGTCTGGTCGGCAATCCATTAAAATTGCGCATCGCGGGCGGGGTGATCGGCAGCCCCCTCCACGAGTTTCCGGTTGGATTGGAGGCTGTACCCCGCCCCGTGCAACAGTTCCCAACCTTGTGGGCACTAATCGTACGGCCTTGCGCATGGAGTTCCCTTGGACACGAGGTTCACTGATATGCGCTTTGTCGATAAAATTTCCCACAAATCAATACAATCAATTGGTTCGGTAACGGTTCGATCATATACTTAACACCAAGGGACGGCCTCCTATTCAGGGGCAGCATCCCCGTCGCCAGTTTGGGGTCGGGACTTATTAGCGAGGCAATGTCAGGCGATCGGACGTAAAGAGGCTCTTTCTGTCGGGAGAAATGGCCTATTTCTGCCAATCGATGGACCGATTGAAGGAGGATGTCATGGATCGCTGGGGTTTTCTCGTGTTGTGGCCGAGAGCCATTATTTATGGGACCTTGCTGTCGGGTCTCTTAATTGGGGTCTGGGAATGGGAGGATCTGGCGCTCCGCCGTCGATGGACGGTGGGCGGTCGTGTGATGTTGACCGTCGGAGTGCCAGTCACCTTGGTGCTCGTGGACCGTTTTGGCCCTATGGATGTGCCCTATGGAGTGCTTGTGGTCGCCCTCATTGCGATGTGGTATCTGGTGCCCCGATCATCTTGGAACTTTGTGGGTAGTGTCGCGATCTTCGGGGCGGAGGTCATCCATGCCTTGACCGCCTTTGGCTGGTCGCAACACACTCTCACCGAACTGCTCATGATTGTCGTTCTGACACTGGTGTTACGCATTAGTTCGTCTCGTGTGACAGGACTAAAGCGGCACACGCTTTTGTATGTATCCGTTATCTTAGCTGCGATCATCTCTATGGTTTCGAATGGCGATGGTGTCTCCGACTTGGTGACTTCGGTGACAGTGGCCGCTGTGGCGGCCGTCTATATTGTGGGACGCTCTGACCGAGCACAAAAGTGGGGGCATGATATCTACCGAGCAGAACATGACGCGTTGACAGATGCCTTGACCCGCCATGGCCTCGTCACCTGGCTCGACCAGCTCACACCTCGGGCGCGATCCACCGGCCTGATTGTGGCGTGTGATCTTGACGATTTTAAATGGTTCAACGACACCTGGGGCCACGATCTCGGAGACCAGGTACTGAAAGCCTTTGCTCGGCGTCTGCAAACTGGACTCCGCGACCAAGATGCGTTGGCCCGGCCGGGTGGAGACGAATTTACCGTATGGATTCCCGGCGGGCCTCTAAAGAATGCCGACGCCGAACAGATTGTGCAACGTCTGCATCGCGCCGTCACCGAACAAACTTATAGCCTCACCACGGGCCCTTTTCGTTTAGGTGTGTCGATGGGGTGGGCCGTCGGTCCCTTGACCGAAGGCACTGACAAAGCCGCCGACCAAAATCTGCTAGCCGCTAAACGGGGTGGGAAAAACCGTGTAGCCCCCAAAGAAGTTGATTCCCCCGACTTACTCCCAGACACGCCGGTTCCCTTCGCGCAATTGGGCTGGCTGGGAGATGCGGCCCGTGCGCTCTGGGATCGGTGGCCTACGGCCGCCGTGCTTACGAATGTGGCCGGCCGGATTATCGCGGTGAATCCGGCCTATGAACGGCTGACCGGACGCACTTGGGCAGAACTTGCCGAGCAGGAACCGGGCGTCAATACTGCCGGAGAGACCCCATCGGGTGTCTACCAGGCCTTGTGGGATACCCTTAAGAAAGGCAATACCTGGGAGGGCTCTTTGAAGAACCGTCGGCCCGATGGCACCACCTGGTGGGCCGAAGAATCCATCGTCCCCCTTTTCGTGGGCACCCAAGTGATGGGATATTGGGGTACCATTCGGGAATCGAATCGAGACGGCAACGCGTTGCTTGGAACCGAGGAACCCGCCTTGGCAGACATATCGCAAGAACAGCACTTTTTCAACGGACTGTCGTTCGATGTTTTCTTTCAGCCGGTTGTGGATCTTCAAACCACCTCGGTGTTCGGACAAGAAGCCTTAATTCGACCTCAGCGTCACGGGATTTCCGTCTCACCGCTGACCCTGTTTGCCGAGGCGCTTAAGGAGGGAGTGGACGACCAACTGGATCTGGCCTGTCTGCGAGCCATCCGCCATACAATAGGCACCATGGGGGTCTGGCCATCCAATCAAAAGTTGTTTGTGAACATGCGCTGCACCACGTTGAAAGATCCCCCAACCTTTCGTTATTACCTTCAGTCGCTGTCCGAAGTGGTGCCGTGGGGTCAACTGGTGGTGGAGGTGTCGGAGCAGGGAACAACCGCCATCCAGGATTGGGAAGCGTTTTCGCACCTTTATCCCCATGTTGTCTTTGCCCAGGACGATCTGGGAGCGGGGGAAGCTGATTTAGCGCGTCTGGTGCGACTACATCCCGCATGGGTCAAAATTGATATTTTACTCGTAGCACGGATCGTCGATAACGATGCCTCTCGGACGTTAGTCAGAGGCCTAACCCAATGGGCACACGGTATGGGAGCGCAAGTCATCGCTGAAGGGGTAGAAACGGATGCGCAAGCGACTCTCCTGCGACAATTTGGAGTAGATGCAGGACAAGGATATGTCTGGGCGCATCCGGCTCCGCAATTAGAGACGCGGATCTCACCGAGTTCAAAACCCTAATACTAGCCAAAAGTTTAAGTGGGAACTTGAATAAAATTGGGGTTCCTGTTCAGCCTCAACGACCTGCAAAAAAGGCTAACCGGCACCTCAGATTAACGGCCCAGCATGCCTTGGACACCGCATGGAACCTCTATGAGAAGCTCCTGACAAGCTATCTGCGAACGGATGACAAATATGTCACCTCCGACATGGCTGCCATAGCGGCCAAACTTGCCCCCGGCACATCATGGGATGAGGCCTTAACGATTGACTGGGGCGGCGTTCGACAGTTCGTCACGCTGCCGGGATGGGAGCACTTGCGTTGCGCTCAAATGGAAGTTCACAAAGCTAGGCTACGCGGTTTGCCAGGTCAGTTGCTGCACGATTGGTTGCAAGCCCGCAGTCATTGCGATATGAATTCCCTCAACTCCGAAACCAATGAGACAGAAACCATCATGGCAGACCCAGCAGCCCCGGATCGGTCGATCGGGCCGCCTCGAATATACATACATCCGCCATGGGGCGCTGTCGCTGTTGGCCAGTTTCGTGGGAATCACGGAGAAGGTCTACGCAGACTGTCGAGAACGCCGCACGACGGACGATCTCATGGAGTTTATGGCGGTTCGTGCCAAGGGTCACGAGACAGCCCGTAAGATTATCGTGATTGGAGACACTCTTCATAATCATCCTGAGGGCGCTAGCCATCGTTGGACCGAGTTCAATGCTCGGCATGGCAAGAAATTTGAGTGTCATTACACGCCTTCGCATGGCGTCCTGGGTTAAGCAGATGGAAATCTGCTTTTCGATTGTGGATAAGCGCGTGCGAACGCACGGCAGTTTTACCTCGATGGATAACCTCGCGACCCGAATTCTGGCGGACAGTGAGCGCTGCAATACCGTAGACGGCCATCCCTTTAACTGGACATTTCGGGGTTATCCGATGCAAGATCAGGAGGCGGTTTAAGCTGAATCCCATCATCTAAGCAGGCTATGGCGACGCCATCAGCGCTCGCCTGTGGGCGCAAGGGTTGATGCATTGAGATGTGCTCAAGCGAGGCCAGCATCGCGTGGTCTACGCGATCGAACCCGACGGTGCCAAGGCCAATCGGGTCCGATTCAGTGGGAGTCATGGACAGACCTTTCCCCTCGGGGTCGCCGATCGGAACGGCCGATGGGCGAACACCGGAGAAACCGGGTCGGTCGAGGGCCTGGTAACGACTTTACTTAGCCAGTTTGGTTTTGTGTTGTCAGATCGGTAAAAGACCGTGGGATTGAACGCCCAATGAGGGAACAAACTTGTAATACCACCGATTAATGGGGAAGCGATAGGCCGTTAAAATCCTCTCACGGTCCCATCGCTGCAATGTGGCCACCGACTTCCCAATCAACGCCCCAAACAATTTCCGAGAATAGGTATGTGCCATACATATATAGCACATTTACTTATCTATTCACTCCCCTCCCTCCCGTGAAGGTTCAATCCCCTGCATAAGAATTTGTAACACCTTCTCAGGCAATTGGTTTGCCGCAACAACTCCTTCCGGATCGTACCAACGATAAATCCAACCACACATACCCAAAATAACGTTGGTGACCACATTCGGGTGGACCTCGGAAAAAAGTCCTGCAGCTACGCCCTCTTGGTACACATCGCGAATCACATGCATGAACTCTCGCTCCCGCAACGTAATCGCATTTTGCTGTTCCTGAGAGAGTTCAGTCTTTTCGGTAAAGTAAATCTCCAGCATTTCCCGATATTCCACAATCATCGCAATATAATTTGTGACGATCTGGCGTAATTTAACATCTGGCGATGCCTCACTCTGCATAATTCCTCTGACGGTTTCCTGTAGCAGATCCATCACCGAATCAAAAATAATATACAATAGATCTTGCTTGCTACGCACATAATGATAAAATGCTGCCTTGGAAAAACCCATTTCCGCCGCGAGTTGGTTGATCGTTGCATTACGGTAACCACGCTCGTAAATGATCTTTATCGCTTTCTGCAACACTTCCAGTCGGCGCATCGGTTGCCCGCCTTCCCACTTGCTGGATTGTTGCGCGGGCCCAGTGGCCGGCATTTTCCCCATCGCCCTCAATCCTTTCCATCGTTATTCTGTTGCCGATCCCTTAGGAAATGGCCCCTATTTCGCTTCCCCGTTATGTTTTCGGGGAGTGTTTTAAACGGGTGATCGCCACCCCAAATGTCGTTTCAATACGGCCATCAGTTCACCCGTGGTGGCATCTGCTTGGGATGCTGCAACCATTGCAGGAATCATGCGATGGTCATTCTCTCCGTGGGCAAACCGTGCGACAGCGTCATCCACCTGAACCATCGCCGCTTTCCAGCGAGATTCGTCACGATCTGCCCGTAGATTGTGTAAGCGTCGCACTGCCTCTTCTTCCGATCCCACGGAAACCTTAAATTTCTCGACTTTTTGCACCTCATCCGTTACATATTGGTTCATGCCTACCACAATGCGCTCATGGGCATCAATTTGATCTCGCCATCGCTGCGCGCTAGTTTCAATACGATCCCGGATAAACTCATGCGCATGTCGATACCCACCCAATCGTTCAACTTCCGCCAACAGTACTCCTGCAGCCTCCTCCACCTGAGAGGTCAGCGCTTCCAGATAGTATGATCCGCCTAGTGGATCCGCGACCGCCGCAATATTGGTTTCCTCTTGGATAATTTGCTGCACACGTAATGCTTGTGTATGAGACGCCTCGGTAGGAATAGCCAAGGCCTCGTCGTAGGCACTCACCTCCATAGCCTGGGTACCCGCCAATGCGGCCCCAAACGCGTGCAAGGTGGTGCGAACGAGATTGTTCAGGGGCTGTTGGGCCGTTAATTCGACACCAGAGGTATGGGTATGGATTCGGACATGCATTGCACTGGGTTTGGACGCCCCAAGGGCCTTGCAGGATTTTGCCCACATACGCCGCAACGCTCGCACTTTGGCGATCTCTTCGAAAAAGTCATTAGCTTGAGCAATCTGAAACCCGAATCGCGGCAGAAAGTTGTCCGGTTCCAAACCCTGCGCCATACACGCCCGCGCATAGTCCAACCCTGCGGCAACGCTAAACGCCACCTCCTCAACAGCTGTCGCCCCCGCCTCTTCCATGCCGTAGCCAAAAAGATTAAGGGTATTCCAATGGGGCATCTCATCATTACAAAATTGAATAAGTTCTACCGCGAGGTCGACCCCCGCTTGTGGTGGAAACGTCGTCATTCCACAGTAGGCACTTTGATAATACCAGTTCATAGTGTTCCCGGAAAGTTTGCTCCACGGAACACCGCGTTGGGCGGCATAGGCCAAATAGTGAGCAAAGACAGGAATCGTCTCGTATCCAGTAATATGCACGACGTTCATTTGTGTTAGATCCAGACCGTCGAAGAGCCGTGCCATATCGCGCCGACTATAGACCGCCATCCCACACTGACCCACGCGGCCCTTGGCGGCCGGATGGTCGGGATCCACTCCTTCATGCGACACTAAATCATAAACCAAGTTGTAGAAAGTTTTGCCAAAATATCCCGTCATTCCCTGAGAACGCAAATAATCCATCCGTTCCCGTGTTTCTTCCGGCAATCCATATCCCATTACTGGCTGATTCGCCCACGGCATAAATTGGTATTGGGCAGCCAATAAACCCCGGGTGTAGGGAAAAATTCCCGGACTTCCAATGTCCTCATACGCAATATGTGCCACGTCTTGAGGAAAGTAAACGGGTTTAAGAGGTAGACCGCTATGAGAGTACGTTTGATAGGTCGCCGGGTCCACCCCAAACCGCGAAGCAATTTTGTTGAAATCCTCTCGCCATCGGGCTTCTAAGCGCTGCGTTTCTTCGAGAAACGCCGGATCAAACATCTGAACTACTTCGTGTTCCGCAATCTTGTCGGTTTTTTCCGCCATTTTTGTTCCCTCCTCACATCAGACTCGTGCTGGCACATGGTCGTGGATGAATTGGATGATGTCACTGACATAAGAGCCTGGCCCAAAGACACCCTGCACCCCCATGGCTTGCAAAGGTGCGATATCTTCTTCTGGAATTACGCCCCCGACCAGCACCAGCACGCGGCGGTGTCCCCGCGTTTGAAGTTGGCTGGTCACGGCCTCTAGCACCGCAACATGGCCCTCCACGGAACTCGATAGGCCTATCACATCGACATCCTCTTCAATCGCCGTATCTACGACCTCGACCGGCTCCAAAAAATTAAGGTAAATCACTTCCATTCCGGCATCCCGCAATTTGGTAGCCAAAAATCGTACCCCACGATCATGGCTCTCCATGGTTGTCTTGCATAATAATACGCGGATGGTATGCGATGCCATTGTTCTCCCTCCTGATCTGGTGTTCTTAGTTTCGCTGAACCACTGTCGCCACCGCCACGCCACCGCCGCCTCCCACTGTGGCGACTCCCGTAACTGCGGACCCCCTTTGCATTTCATGCACTAATGACACCAGAATTCGGGCCCCACTACACCCCACGGGGTGGCCCATGGCGATGCCTCCCCCGTTCACATTGATCGTGTCCAAAGGCACCTCTAACTCATGCGCTGAAGCCAAAACCACAGCAGCAAAAGCCTCATTGATTTCCCATAAATCCACCGTCCGTATCGGTACGTTGGCACGTTCGAGAGCTTTTTTCGCGGCAGGAGCGGGGCTCATGCATAAGTCCAAAGGGTGAACCCCGACTCGAGCCGTGCCTACAACGCGGGCCAACACGGTCTGATGCAAACGGGATGCCATGCGCCCTGACATTAAAATCAGGGCTGCTGCTCCGTCCGACAAGCTCGACGCATTGCCTGCTGTTACACTACCCGTGTCAACAAAGGAAGGGCGCAACCGACTCAAGGATTCTAGCGAGGTATCTTCACGAGGGTGTTCGTCTTCAGCAAAGCGGCGCGTCGCTTTCCCTTGAGGAATTTCGATCGGCACAATCTCGCGTCGATAATACCCCCGAGTCATTGCTGCAATCGCCCGTTGATGCGAGGCCACGGCAAATTCATCTTGCGCGTCGCGAGTGATGCCGTACTGAGTTGCAATGTGCTCCGCCGCGAGCCCCATGTTGAGTTGTCCATAGCGAGAAGACGAAGCGGACCATGAGGATTCCTCCAACATATCCACTAATTCGCCATGCCCCCGCTTTGCGCCCCAACGGTGTCCGTTCAGCAAATATGGTACCCGACTCATGTTTTCCACTCCGCCAACCAACACTACCTCGGCATTCTGATTTCGTATCTCGTGGACCCCAAGGTTCACTGCTTCCAATCCCGAGCAACAGGCCATTTGCACGCTGAATCCGGGAATGGTTACCGGCAGGCCTTCTTGTAGCACAGAAAACCTCGCGATATTGAGGGCTTCCGAGGTTTGATAGACTTGGCCCATAATAGCCGTATCGACTTGATCGGCAGAGATCCCGGCCCGACGGATCGCTTCCCGCATCACGGTCGCTGCCAAAGTCGCTGCAGGCACGTCCCGCAACGAGCCCCCAAAGTTGCCTTGCGCCGTGCGACATGCGCTGACTACCACTACGTCGTCATTGATCATTGGTCACCCTCCTACTAAGTCTCTTAGAGCGATTGATGAAAATAGTCACGCCAACCACCTTTGCTCTGGGGCTTTAACGCCGGATTCCCTAAAAATCCCGACAAAAACACCTTGCGCGCCAAAGGCGGCACTGCATACCGATCGCCCAAGGTTTCCTGCAGATATTGTTGCGCATGGAACCAGGAGTCGAATGATCCGGTACTGTCCATCAATTCGAAAAGTCCCATGGGCCAACCCAGTCCGAGTTTCGTCATGGTATCAATATCTTCCACTCGGGCGACCCCGTCCTCCACCAATCGAATGGCTTCAGCCACAAATCCATTGATAAACCGGGTCATGAAAAATCCGGGGCGATCGGCCACTACTATCGGTACCTTCCCCCATTCTTTCAAAAGCGTCTGAGTCCGTTCTACCGACGTCGCACTGGTGTGGTCAGCAACGGCTATTTCCACCAATTTCATGACATGTGCTGGGTAGAACCAATGTGTTCCGATAAAACGTTGGGGTATTGCCGCATGCGCCGCCAATTCTCCGATCATAATCGATGACGTGTTCGACGCAATGAGAGTTTCAGGCGCACAATGCTTCTCGATTTCAGAAAATACCGTGTGCTTCACCTCAATTTCTTCGGGAACCGATTCGATAATGACGGTGGAATCGGTGACTGCTTCCGCATAATCTGTGGTCAAAATCACGCGACCCAAAAGATCTTCGACCTGTTCTTCCGTCAATTTTTTTCTCTGGGCAGCGCGGCGCAATCCAAAGGGTCCGTCGGTGACTAAAGTTAATCCGTGGTCGACCGATTCTCGGTGGCGCGACATCAAAACCACTTCATCGGCCCCTCCTAGCAATGCTTGCAATACTAAAGTATGTCCCATGAGCCCCCCTCCACCGATCACCGCGATTTTTTTGGACAATTGCGATCCTTTCATGGCCTTCTACTCCTTTTCGTCCGCGTTCGATGACGCGATTATTGGAATCTCAGCCAATCGATGCGCCATGTTTAAGGGGGACAGTTCTCGCGAGATGACTCGCGGTAGTAGCGTGTCCCAGAGTCCAGATTGACGCGCTCGATCGAGAAATCGCGGCACCACATCTTCCCGCAATAATA
Organism: Bacillota bacterium; assembly: GCA_021797515.1. GTDB lineage: Bacteria > Bacillota > Sulfobacillia > Sulfobacillales > Sulfobacillaceae > Sulfobacillus_C. The sequence continues at coordinate 9,861 of JAJZZP010000164.1, forward strand.
GTTCCACTTCGTTGGTGACCCTTCTGGCCTCACGGGTTTCCCATAGTCCACTACTACGGAGATAGTGCCGATGCTCGTCCACCGATCGCACCACATCCGTCACCCCCTCTGGGACCAATGCATTGGTTTTCAATAACGGAATATCCCATCGGGATGGACGGTCGCCCATGTCGGGGGTGCGACGAATCGCCAACATCTGCCGTAATTGTCGTACCGTATTCTCCGCGCCTATCACGTCGCACTTATTCACCACAAAAACATCCGCAATTTCCAGTAACCCCGCCTTTAAGGTTTGCACCGCATCGCCCGCATTGGGCACCGCGACAACGACAACAGTGTGGGCTAATTCACAAACAGCAACCTCCGACTGGCCCACACCGACTGTTTCGATGACAATCACATCCATGCCGGCGCCATCTAAAATTTTCACCACATCCGCCGTGGATCGCGACAGTCCTCCTAAAAAGCCACGGTTGGCTAGACTGCGAATAAACACGTGCTGTTGTCCCGAAACTCCCCGCATACGCACACGGTCACCGAGCACAGCCCCCTGACTAAATGGACTGGAAGGGTCGATGGCAATAATGCCAACGCGAAGTCCCTGGGTCACCCAGATGCGTGCAATCTCGTTAACCAACGTACTTTTCCCGGCTCCTGGCGGACCTGTGATCCCGATTACATGAGCCCGGCCGGTGTGGGGATAAAGGCGCTCCAGCAAAGCGTCTGCTTGGTCGTGACGATCTTCGACCAAAGTGATGGCTTGAGCGATCACGCCTTTGTCTCCGTCGCAAATTCCCGCATATATGCGTTCGATCTCTGTCCCATCCATGCTCTTCGCCTCCGAGTAACCGTCCGACCGGTTACCTTCACTGTACGCAAGAACACCTAGGCTGTCAATGGGCACCACAATTAGTCGTTGCAATTTTCCAGGAACACCGTACAATTACGATAGTTGATATCTTTCACATAACTTATGGGGGCGGTAACGCATGATGATGAATACACCACTGACCTTGCGTCAGCTCCTGGAACGCCCGGTCGAATATTTCCCCGACAAACTCATCGTCTCCCGAACCTCTCAAGGTCAATTCCACTATCGTTACCGCGATTTCAACCAGCGAGTGAATCAACTCGCACACGGTCTGCGCGACATGGGAATCAAACCGGGTGATCATGTGGCGGTCATGGCGTGGAATACCTTTCGCCATTTGGAATTGTATTTTGCGATTCCGCTAGTGGGCAGCATTATTCACATGGTCAATTTCCGCTTATTTCCCGAGCAGCTGACCTATATTTTAAACCACGCCGAAGACGTCGCGCTCTTTGTCGAGGACAGTATCGCGAGCATTGTCGAGCCCTTAATATCCCAATTGCCGACCGTGGACCAGTACATTGTGATGGGCGACGAGTATACCCCTGAAATTCCCGGTGTGATTGACTATGAAACTTTACTGGCGGGTCAACCTGACGCGTTTCCCTTCCCCGACCTCGACGAGAACAGCGCGTGCGGTCTATGCTACACATCAGCCACCACAGGCAATCCCAAAGGTGTGCATTATACCCATCGCGCGCTTTACTTACACAGTTTGACATTGTGTGCCGCAGACGTACTCGCTATGTCGGAACGAGACGTGGTGATGCCCGTAGTCCCCATGTTTCATGCCAATGGATGGGGTTTACCATATAGTGCCACATGGGTCGGTGCGACACAGGTGCTACCGGGCCCTCACCCGACCCCCATGGACATCGTGCAACTCATTCAGGGGGAGCACGTTACGGTCTCAGCCGCAGTACCTACGGTGTGGTTCGCCGTAGAACAGCTATTGGCGCAAGATCCGTCTCTCAATCTCAGGACCTTGCGCACTGTCCCCATGGGTGGGTCGGCGGTACCACGTAGTTTCATTCAACACATGGAGCACGACTGGGGCATTCCGATCACCCACGCCTACGGCATGACCGAGGCAACGCCCTTAGCAACTTACGGGTACGTCAAATCAGCCATCGCCAAGATGGATGAGTCCACACGCTACGACTACCGAGCCAAACAGGGGATACCCATTCCGGGAATGCGCATCCGTGTAGCACGAAGGGATGGACAGGAAGTCCACCATGACGGCCAGGAGATGGGAGAAATCTGGTTGCAAGCTCCCTGGGTTGCAGACGAATATTACCACGATGATCGAACATCCGATACCTTTGTAGACGGGTGGTTTCATACGGGCGACGTAGCCGCTATTGACCCCGAAGGATACCTGCGGCTCATTGATCGGACCAAAGATCTTATTAAGAGCGGCGGCGAATGGATTTCTTCCGTTGAACTGGAAAACGCGCTAATGGGACATCCCGCTGTCGCCGAAGCTGCCGTAATCGCAGTGCCTCATCCTTACTGGATAGAACGTCCATTAGCCTGTGTTGTGCTAAAACCAGACACCACGGTCAAGGTCACTGCAGAAGCATTGTTGTCCTTCATCGCGCCCCACTTCGCTAAGTTTTGGCTCCCCGACACCATCGTTTTTCTGCCGGAGATTCCAAAGACGAGTACGGGTAAATTTTCCAAAGTGCGTCTACGCGAATGGTATCACCGAGGTGACTTAGGAACCCCACAGCCCAACAGTCTTTGAGTTCTCTTTCTCTGAGCACGATACTAATACTTAGGAGGTCAACGCTGATGCAAGGAATGACGATGGGGAACATCATACGACGCGTTGCACAACGCTATCCCAACCGCGAGGCACTAATCTTCAAGGATACCCGCCTAACCTACGCGGATTTCAACCAACAAATCAACCAGCTCGCCCATGCGCTAATGCGTCTTGGGTTACCCAAAGGTTCGGTCGTCGCCATTTTTAGTCAAAACCGCCATGAATATCTTGAAGCCTACTTCGCCTGTGCTAAAGTGGGTCTTGTTCTCAATACTCTAAACTGGCGCTTATCGCCCCGAGAAATCACGTTTATGATCAATCAATCCGACAGTCGTGTGCTCCTGATCGAAGATCAGTACCAGGACTTTTTTCACGACTTCTTAGATGAGCTCCATTGTGCGCATGTTGTGATTCTTAATGGGGTTCCACGACTTCCGCACGCCGTCGCTCTAGCACAATTTACTGCAGCGATGCCCGCCGACGAACCAAGAGTGGCCGTGTCTCCCGATGATGCAGTGCTGCTACTGTATACGTCAGGCACTACCGGAACCCCCAAGGGTGCCTTGCTTACCCAGAGCAACGTTGTATGGGATGCGATGGCTTACTTGTACCACACCGAAATTCGCACCGGCGATAAATTGCTACAACCGATGCCCTTCATCCATGTAAGCGGCATTCATATTCTCACGATGGTATTTCTCTTCAAAGGTCTGCCCGTCGTCATCCAACCGGTATTCGACCCAGCAGAAACGTGCCGCCTTATTGAGAAAGAACGATGTACCGTCGCATGCATTTTAGTCCCCGCGCTTCAAGCCCTGATGCGATACGAACATCTTACCCAACACGACTTCTCGTCGTTGCGCCTCGTATTGACCGCCGCCGCTTCGTATACGCGAGAATTGTGCTATGAGGCAACCGCACGACTGGGGCTGGAAAAACTGTTAATCGGGTACGGACTGACAGAAGCAACTCCGGCCGTGACGATGACCGAGCACACGGGAGAAACGCTGTGGAAAGAGAACTGCTTGGGATGGCCCATTTGGACCGACGATGTCCGCGTCGTAACGCCCGAGGGTGCAGATGTTCCCATAGGAGACGTGGGAGAATTGCTCGTCCACGGCCCGAATGTGTTCAAAGGATATCTTGGATTAACTGAGGCCACCGACCGCGCCCTGCGCGATGGCTGGCTGTGGACGGGAGATCTCGTTCGAATGGATTCTGACGGTTGTCTGTTTTTCGTTGATCGCAGCAAAGACATGATTAAGAGCGGTGGGGAAAACATTTATGCGGTCGAAGTCGAGATGGCATTAATGCAGGCCAATCCAGAAATCCAAGAGGCCATCGTGATTGCCACCCCAGACGACAAGTGGGGAGAAGCCGTAACGGCGCTCCTGGTATTAAAACCGGGGCACAGTGTGGCCCCCGAGGTCATCACGGAGCGTACTCGGACAGAACTAGCGAGTTATAAGTTACCCAAAAAAATTCACTTCATTACCGAAGTGCCTCGGAGTATTTCGGGGAAAGTCCAAAAACATCTGTTGCGCAAGACGTTTGGAGGCCAATAAATCCGGCCCTTTATATTCGCCCCGGGTTTCCTTGATGACTTGCACCAACCGGAATTCCGTGAGTGCACTTCGCCGGCGCAATCGGTTTGTTGCCCACTGACGGATATTCGCACCGTCGGTGCCCGATTTAACCTGGGCCATGGTCTGAACCCAGACCATGGCGGCCTTTGATGTCGCGTTGCACCTACCCTGGACAGGGAGTCCGACCAAGTCGAATGCTCTATCAAGCCTTCCTGCGAGAACTGCCATCCCCGCTACACAAGCGAATCAACAGTCGTCAGAATCAGGACTAGACTGAAAACCCCGAAAGGCAACCTAAACACAGGCGAAATACTCAATTTTTATCTGAGTGCTACTGGGTCCAAAATCTCTCCCTACACGATGGTGCCGAGAACTCGAGAGTGTGCTGATACGGCAGCGCCCGTTTGCTGTTCAGCCAAAAACCTCCTCTCATTTAGGAGGGAAATTGTCCGTATACGCGGCGTGTGTGCCCCGCCAAACTCCTTACGCTGACTGAATGGACCAAAAATCTGCGCAATAGGCCCAAATTGTTGCGACTAATGGCCCCTTGACTCTAGTCCTTTGGGATGGGTATGGTTAAGAGTACCGCATTGTCATTCTACACTGGGAGGCGAAGGGGAAATGCAGTTTGCTTTTAACGAGCCCTTTGATTCATCACCCTGGTTACAGCAGATGCGTGAGGGACTAACGGCCACGATGCACCATTACGGACACGAGATGGCCGCGAGCGTTGATGCCGCGCAATTAGTGTTTCATGTCGTCAATCCCTATCGTCCCCGCCCGTTTCGGCGGCAGTCCAAAGCTGTATTTGTTGTCGGCATTGCCGAAGGCGAACCCATAGCGGATAATCCCTTGGCAATCACCTACCCCATACTTTTGCGATCATTATCTAATCTTCTAATTTATTGCGGTTCGCACCCCCAGCAATGGGCTTATCTGATCACACCCGAACTGGGATGTTACGCCGCGCCGGAATTGACTCAGCAAGCCCAGTGGTTTGATGCCCTCTATACCCGGATCGCCCCATTGGCCACGTCCCATCTGGTGATTGAAAATCACTTTGACTGGGACTTGCCCGATGACTTGGCTGATGGCACCCTCGTCACAGACCAAATGCGCTCTGCCAGTCGGGTATTGGATGCGTGGCATCTTTTCCCAACGCCCTATCCCTTACAACACGTATTGCCCCCCGAGGATTATCGACATCTCCAGCGGGTCTTCGGAATCGGAGGGATCAGTTACGGCAATCTGAGTGCGCGGCATGACGCCACCCGATTTTGGATGTCAGCCAGCGGCATCGACAAAGGGCAAATTGGCATCGTCAGCAGAGACATCCTGCTCGTCACGGGGTATGATCCCGTACTCAACGCCATGCGTCTGTCGGTTCGTCCCGGATCTCATCCGCTGCGTGTGTCTGTGGATGCCGTCGAACACTGGGGAATCTATCGATCCCACCCGGAAATCGGGGCGATGATCCACATCCATGCATGGGTGGACGGCATTCCCAGTACGGCCGTCAATTACCCCTGTGGAACCGTCGAAATGGGGCAAGCCATGGCCGATTTGCTGGATCAGGACCCGCATCCGGAGCGCACCATTATAGGCTTGCGCAACCACGGTATTACGGCCACCGGACCGGATTTCCCCGATATCTTGTCGCGACTGGAGGACCGCGTACGAACTCAGGTGCCCATGCAATAGAACGCCGTACGCTCCCCCTCCCTCCGATGCTGAGGCAGGGGCATTATAGTTGCACGTTTTGCCCGGCAGAGAATGATTGGGAAGGGAGACTGTCTGATGAGCGCATCCCGGCTAATTCGCGCAGCGATTTTGCCTGATTATGACCAACCGATCGAGGTGACAACCGTGACGCTCGATGCGCCCCAACACGGCGAGGTGCTCGTAAGACTCGTCGCTGCGGGCGTTTGCCATTCCGATGGACACGTGGTCACGGGCCATTTACCGTTACCCACCCCTATCGTGCTGGGACACGAAGGCGCAGGAGTTGTGGAAGAAGTCGGTATGGGAGTTACACACCTGCGCCCTGGCGATCGCGTGATGGTGTCGTGGATTCCAGCTTGTGGACACTGTTGGTGGTGTGTTAATGGGCAACCCGAACTCTGCGAGCAGGCCAATACCAGTGCTGTCAGCGGAGAACGACCCGATGGCAGCACACGGCTCCACTGGCATAACGCTCCCTTGTATCCCTTTTCTTCCGCGGGCACATGGGCCGAAGCCGCCGTGGTTCCGGCAACGAGTGTCGTGCCAATTCCCGATCATTTGCCCTATGCAGAAGCCGCGCTTCTGGGTTGTGCCGTGCAAACTGGAGTTGGCGCTGCATTACGTTCGCCCCTTCGGCCCGGCGATACCGTAGCCGTCATCGGCTGCGGAGGCGTGGGATTGAACATCATCCAGGGGGCACGCATTCGGGGTGCCTCCACCATTTTGGCGGTAGATCCCGCCGCCGAAAATCGCGAATTAGCCCTGATTATGGGTGCGCACCATGCCATCAATCCCGCCCAAGAGGACGCCCTCACCGCCGTACTGGATTTGACTGATGATCGAGGGGTTGACGTTGCCTTCGAAGCGGTGGGGCAACCCGAGTTAATCGCATTGGCCTTTGCGGCCGCAAGGCGGGGGGGCACCGCAATCGCTGTAGGCGTCCCCACGCCCAACGCCACAGTGTCGGTCAATGCCTTTGCGTTTGCGTCCCAAGAAAAAACCTTGACCGGATCTTGGTTTGGCGGCAGTTACGCCCCCCGAGACGTGCCCCGCCTCATCGCGTTATGGGAGCGTCAACAACTGCAATTGACTTCCTTGATACGTCGGCAATATAGCCTCGATGCCGCTGGCGAGGCCCTATACCAATTGCTGCATCATCCGGCCGGGCGAAATCTCATTACCTTACATTCCTCACCGGTTCCCCCCGATATATCCGAGAAAGGCGCATAAGGAGGTACATCATGCCCATTTTTGATACCCCTGAGGCTCTGGAGACGATCCTCGGAGGATTTTTCGAACGGTTACGCTTTGTGGAACAAGCATACCTCATTTATCAAATCGGAGGCACGATGGAGTTTGTGTTTAGAAAACCCGACACACGTATTCGGTGGGTCCCGCAACCGAAAACCGCCGCGACCCCTTTCACAGTGGCGTATGGAGTGCCCACTGAACCCGTTCTCCTGACCTTTGAGCAGGACGGCGACACCGCGCATCGCTTCTGGCTCGGACGCGTCAATTTACAACAGGCACTGGCACGCCAGCAAGTAGTCGCTCGCGGCCCATTGTCGCGTGCCATGAAATTGATCCCCCATCTCGATGAAATTTATCCGTTGTACGCGCACTATCTGGAAGATGTCGGACATGCTGAATGGATAGGGGGAGCCCGCTCATGACCGAATCCCCCCAACACCCCTGGATTGATGGCATTCCGCAACCAGGGCACGGCGTTCCGTTGGATGTGACCTCACCGTCCTCCGGAGAGGTTTTTGCCACAGTGTCCACCCCAAATCCCCAAGAAATTGAAGACGCTTGTGCGCTTGCTCTCGCCGCACATCACGATGGACGATGGCGACGATTGCCCCCCCTTGAACGTCAACGTATCATGATGCAAGTAGGCTCGTTGATCCGCGAACAGGATCAGGTCTTGGCCCGAGGCATAGCGGAAGAAATGGGGATGCCTTTAGGAGCGGCACGGTTTATCGAAGTGCCCTTTGCTGCAGCCACATTCGAGTACTTCGGAGGGCTGATCCCGCAAATTCACGGTGAGACGTTACCAATGGACATCCCCGGCGCCCCTCCGGAATATTTGACCTATACCTTGCGGCAACCGATAGGAGTCTGTGGATTAATCACCCCATGGAATTTTCCCTTACTGCTGCCATCGTGGAAAATTGCGGCCGCGCTGGCTGCAGGATGTACGGTCATCCTCAAACCCGCCCCGGAATCGCCACTCACCGCCTTGCGCTTGGCTGAAATTCTTCAGGAGGCGGGAATTCCGCAAGGGATTGTCACGGTGTTGCCTGGAGATGACATGGTTGGTGCAGCATTGGTACGCCATCCTTCCGTCGCCAAAATTTCTTTTACCGGTGATACCGCTACGGGGCAGTCGATCCTCGAAGGTGCCGCCCCAGGACTAAAACGCGTCAGCCTGGAGTTGGGCGGAAAATCCCCCGTAGTTGTCTGCCAAGACTTTGACGTGGATCAGGCCGTGTCCCAATGCCTCTTTGGTATCTTTTTTAACGCTGGCCAGGTCTGCCAGGCCACTAGCCGTATTTACGTCCATGAATCCCTTTATGAACCATTTCTCAATCAATTTGTGGAGCGTACTCGCCAATTGCGTGTCGGCATGGCCACAGACCCTGCGATTGACGTGGGCCCAGTAGTCCGCGCGGATCGTCTGGCAATGATGGATGCCGTAGTCCAAGAGAGCATCCAGGCGGGCGCCCGTGTGCTGGTCGGTGGCCATTCCCTCCCTGGACCCGGTTATTGGTATGAACCGACCGTTGTAGCAGATGCCGATCGCCAAATGACCGTAATGCAACAAGAAATCTTTGGCCCGATAGCCGCAGTGCAACCGTTTGCAACGGAGCACGATGTCTTAACCGAAATGAACGCCTCGCGATACGGACTCGCGGCATCCGTATTGACTCATGATGTGCGTCGCGCCTTGCGGATGGCGAGGGATATTGAAGCTGGCACCGTCTGGGTCAACACCGTGCAAGTGCTCTCCCCTACTGCGCCCTTTGGCGGAGTAAAAGCGAGCGGGATGGGAAGAGAGCTCGGCATGGAGGGTCTTCAAGAATATCTTACGACGAAAACCGTGATTGTTGATCTCAACGAGGATCCCATGACCTATTACTAGCACCGTGGGACATCCCGTCCCCATCATCGATCAAAGGAGCTCCATTCATGATCAAAGCCGTGCTGTTTGATTTAGACCAAACCCTCTTGGATATAGACGGGGATGCGTTCTTAGAAGCGTATGTGGAAGCCTTAGCCGCATTCATGGCCCCGTTGGTCAACCCCGCTGACTTTCGCCAAGCCCTCTGGTCTGCGTCCGTTGCGGCATTGACTGAGGACCACCCTGGACGCACTAATCATTCTGTGGTCTGGCATGCGTTGAGCACCCAACTAGGCATCGCCACAGACCGGTTGGAAACCCATGCAACGGCCTTTAATGCGACGGATTTACGAGTAATTTGCCCAGGAGGAAGCCCGAAACCGGGTGCCCATGACGCAGTGAGAGTTGCTCAAAAACACGGGTTAGCGATTGCTGTCGCTACGACGCCAATTTACGATGTCTCGGTCATTCGCGAACGCTTGCGACGCGCCGAACTGGCCACGGTCGGATGGGACGTGATTGCCAACGATCAATTTTATACGACCAAACCCCACCCGTCATATTTTCTGGAATTGGCACAGCGATTGGGCGTTGCCCCTACGGAGTGTCTGATGGTAGGCGATGATTATTTTGCCGATTTGCCGGCACGCAAGGTGGGGATGGCTACGTTCTATGTCGGCCCTCCATTACGCGGACTTAATCTCGGCCCCACGGGGACTTTATTAGACTTACCTCGGCACTTGCGAGATTTAGCCTAGGATTCGTAAGAAAGAAGAGGCATAAAGGGATTTTGACACTCAAAACGGGCCCCCTCGCGGATACTGGATTCTTGGGAAACTGGTGACCGTGGATCTGATGATGTGGTCTACGCTCCTGACTATTTCGCAAAAGTCCCTCATCCAATGTCGCGGGGCCCCGTTACACTACACGATCCACCGCGAATTACCCGATGGTCCTCTGATCGAATGGACGGTAAAAAAAGCGGCCCAACAGCCCTTAGTGCTCCAAGCCACTTGGAGAAGGAACGCTTATTAGCGTGGCTTGCGAAATCCGTCTGAGTGCCTCTCGTCATTCCGCCCGTTTTGCAAGATGGAGATTCACCACGACGACGATATGCTGGGCGATGATCGAGAATCTGTCACAAGGTTTGATGCCCCACCCTGACTAGAGCATATCTCCCCGACTCAAACCTTGCCAATAATGGGAAGCGCCCACTCAGTGCACGGTGGATGAAATATCTCGACTTCACGTATGACCAGTGACCCAACGGGAAATACCATAACGGGGTTCATCCACATTGAAATGAAGGAGTGCGTTGCTCTTGCATAATGGCCGAATGTATCACCTCAATATCCAATGGGCTCTCCTCTCAGACTTACACCCCGCCATTGTCCACTTCCCCATAGTGCTGTATTTTATGGCGTTGTTGTTTGACATTCTTAGTTATTTTCGTCTTCCAAGCATCCGGCGCGTCAGCTGGTGGCTATTAACGGGGGCAGTGTTCACCACAGGTGCAGCCGTTTTATCGGGGTATATGGCGGAATCTCTGGTGCGATGGCCGACGACGCTCCAGACCCCGATCCATCGCATGACCGACGAGGGATGGTGGACATTGGGCGTCGGCCTGATAGCGTGGATAGCCTATGGCGGTAGTCTCCGTTTTCCTTTCCCCCCTCTTTGGATGCGTGCAACGAGCACTGCCCTACTAGGCCTCGCCGTGTTTTTTGTCGCTCGCACGACAAAAATCGGAGGCGACATGGTCCTTCATCCATGGCTCCGTATGATCACACCGTCCCGACCGCAAACGCTCCACCTCGCGTGGTCAATGCCCGAGATTTTCGTGGGGTTTGGCGTGGTCCTGGTCGTCGGCTTAATCGTGGGCCGTCTGGGGTGGAAATATCGTCACCGTCATCATTCTCCCTAATTAAGGGTCGCGAACGCCCAAAGTCAACCACCAAAAGTTATCTGCGCCGTGTATAGGTATCCCATAAACTCTGACGTACGCAGTTTCGTCAGCGGTATTCTCAGGTAGCTGTGCACGCGATCCGCACTGTCCTCAGGATTTCCCCTATTCCGTTTCCAAGCCTCTTTGTGTTTTCGCCAATTCATTTTGGCAAGAATTTGACCAATGGCTGGGGTTTGAGTAGCCCCCTTTTTGGGGGGTTTTTTTAGTACCATTGTCAAAAAAAATAAGACCGAGGGATGGCCTACCCTCGGTCAGATCTGGTGATCTATGGCTATTTATCGCGTTAACAATGTCATTCTCCGGGGCGATCGCGGGCCCGGTCCGCCGTGCCCGACCGATGCCGATCCTGTCCTGCGAAACGGAACCAGTTCTTGAGGCATGAGCGAAACCGCATAGCAACGGAGGACCTTTTTATCATGCCTCACGGCTTCTCCCACTCAGTTCTGCCACGGGGAAGGTGGGATTTAATGTTTGAGACATCGGCAGTGATACCATTTCTACGTGCTCTCGTTTTTCGCACCGTCAATGACGGCCGAAAGCCCTTGTCCTTCAGGAATCGTGAATCCGCGCTCCACCCAGTCTGTCAAGAGGCTCTTGACGACGGCGTTGTTTTCGGTCGCTCCCTCGGCCAAGCCCAGAATGGGCTTGCAGCCGGCGTTGTCGATGCCGAGCGCGACGGCCACGAGGTGGCCGCCGACCTGAATGCCGTCCACCATGAGGACGGTCCAAGGCCGGTCTCCCAGCGGCCGCTGCAAAAACGTATCGGGGGCCTGCTGCGTGGCCTTGTTGCCGACTCGCCAAGGCACACAACATCCGTTCCAAAACGGCTTGCGTGGCGACGCCGGCATCTTGGAAGGTTTGGTAGGTGGTCACTGGCACTTCCTGGCCGGTCGTCGTACGGACCCGCGGATTAGTGATCGGCACCCGGCGGTCCCGAAATGACGTACTCGTCTTGAACGCCATGCCGGACGGTGGTGCGCTGCGGATTGTGCCGACCTTTCGGGTTTCGGTGAGTTTCTGAAGCACCCGCAGTCCCACCTGAATCGGCAGACCCAGCAAGCCGGCTTCGGCATCGTGCAATGGACACCATCGATCCCGTTTGTTCCGCATGCTGTCCTTGACCACGATTCTTGGCTATATTCGAAGCCATAGCGATTCCTCCTGACGATTGAATGATAGAGATGGTACCTCTATTCAACCAAACAAAGGGCAGCAATCGTTAACCTCAAATTCCACGAAATTCGGGGCTATCTAGGTTACATAATTACAATTACAATATCGCGATACGGGGAGTCGTCGGACAAGACATGAGTATGGACATGCGCGAGGTCCATAGGGCGCATCCCACTATCACAAAATCCGCACAGGACCCCCAAGATTCGGCAAAAGTCCTGTGCGATAAATTTTCACTCACCAAGAGTCTCGCTATATTCTTGAAAGATCCGGAGAACCTGTGAGTGAGACTCACACCTGGCCATATCCAAAAGAAAGGGTCGGTGCTGTATCAGTGATATAAGCCATTGAAGAATGTTAACTTGGACTGTTTGTTGCCCTTCTGGCAGTGCAATTAAAATAGCTAATTTGACAGCTACCACGCTCTGGGGATTCCCCATTTCGCGAAAAGAAATCGGCGTTTTTAATGTGCAGACTGCCAAACCTGGCTGAAGCACATATTTTCCATCGGCATGAGGTATCGCTACGCCATACGGTGTCGTAGGCAATCCTGTTGGAAATTCCCGTTCTCGTTGAATTAGGGCCTCCGTATATCCTGGCCTGACATCGACGTATTCCTGGAATAACCCTCCCATGGCGCTCAAGACTTCAAGGTTCGAGGTGTACTGTTGTTCTATCAACACATGGTCTGAGCGTAGCCATTGCACCCAGTTAGGCAACTTGTTGAGAGTCTCCTTTCCCTACCTTACGATGGGTGATTCGTTGGCGAACAGCCCAAGCAAACAATAATGAGAGGACAAACAAAACAGTTAATCCGACAGCACCATAGTCGCCAGCTTCGCGAATGATATAGGGTAACAGATTACCTCCATCCACCAAGGAGGTAATATGAACTGCGCCTGGAGGGAACTTAAAATGCACCTGACGGGCCGCGGTGGTGAATAGTCCCGACAATGCGGTAGCAATATAGAGTGTCGGAATCATCGCCAGGGCTCCGCCGATGATGGTACGTATGACATTCCCATTGAACACCGGTGTCATTAATGCCAAAATGAACGGAATCGTTCCTAAGTCTACGAATGGGAGAGTACGATTGCCTGGCAAAATGAAGGCTAAACCGAGGGTAATGGGCACTAATACCACCGATGCGGCAATTGTTGCCGGAGCCCCAACCAAGAGCGCAGTATCCATGCCAATAAATAATTTGCGATTCGGAAATTTTTTCTGAAGCAGCGAGGAGGCACCATCCGCAACTGGCACTAATCCCTCCATCAAAATCGACACCATTCGTGGAAGGATGAGCATGACCGCGGCAACCGTAATTCCTAAGATGAGGATTTGCGCGGAGGGGAGTCCGGCCACAACGCCGATAAGCAACCCAAAAATTAATCCCAATATCATACTATCACCAAAGATGCCAAACCGTTTTTGTAAGCCCTCAGGCGATGCATCCCATTTGTTTAACCCCGGAATAACATCAAACAACTTGTTGAAAACCAAGGCCATAAAAAAATAGGGGGTTGAGGTGCCATGAGGGAACGAGATATTGTCAAATCCAAAATATCGCTTGACCCAAGGTTGGCTCCAATCCGCCAACGCCAAAACAAAAGTCATGGAAATAATCTCCGCAAATAGGCCCAAGGCAAAATTATGGGTCAAAATCTCAACCAAAGCTCCAGCAAAGGCAAAGTGCCAGTAATTCCACAAATCAATGTCCAGCGTATTGGTCAGTCCTAAAGCACCTAAAATGATATTGTATACAAGACATAAAGGGATAGCCAGCGCTCCAACGACAGACCCCAAGGCCCCGTCAAAGTCCTCCCTAATCAAATAGCGCATAACGTTGAAATTTAGGATGGACTTTTTCTAGAGGATCTGCTATCGTGACCTTATGCATACAGACCCCGCGATGTACCAAGGAAC
>JAJZZP010000038.1 GCA_021797515.1 Bacillota bacterium
GGAGACCGACATAAGACATGCGAAGCCTGCGGCTTCCACGCACAAGTCGCGGAACCAGGAACATCCCGGAGTGATCCGAGAAACCCCCACCTCAACCCGACAGGGTTAGGTGGCGGGAGAGTTCATGACCATTCATACGGGGGGAGTCCCAAGACCGTCTCCTTGGGGCCGCCAAAGGGCTCTGGAGCCCGTGGCGGAGTATCGCCGTCAGGCCCAGGTGTTAGAGAAACTCAGGCCGAACACATTGCTGGGTAGGCGGCGTAGAGTTCATCACCTGTAGGTCCAATCACCAATGTACCGCCACCCCCCATGAATGCCCGTTTTCCGCACTGATATTACCCCCTGAGGACATAATAGGATCAATGACCCCACCAGATTATACCTAACAGTGCGATTCGCAAGATAGGGGATTGGCACATGTTTTGATCGACAACGCATACACGGATTATGGCGGCATGTGTAGCGGCACCACCCATTGGGTGAAGACCCGCAATCCCTTGATGACAATGGGTTGGGATGCCTAAGACAGAACGAAAGCGCTGTATCACCATAATATAACGTCTTTGCGTTCATCGGCGTTACTATAGTGAAAGATTCAGCAACTATCCAGGATTGACAGGGTGTCTTTGAACATGGGCTCCCGATATGTGCCAATCGACAGATTGTCGATTTAAGGCGCGAGCATGGTATAATTTTTCCGCTTGGTCTTGATGGGGAGGCGATTCGGTGAGTCAACGGATTCGCGTATATCTAAAAATTTTGTTTGCTATGGCCATGGACGCAGGGATGATCAACGTCTCGATGTATTTAGCAATGTATTTGCGTTTTGATGTGCCCCATATTCCTGGCGTATATTTACAGCCGTATCTGCACGTAGCTGTGTTTTTTACGTTGGCGACCATCGTGCTGTTTTGGATCATGCGAATTTACCACCGGTTATGGCAGTATGCTGGCTCTCGTGATGCACAGGTACTAATAGGCGCCATTTTAGGAAGCGCCATCCTATTAGGCGCTTCATTATTTTTAGTTGGGGCTTCGCATTATCCTCGAGGTGTATATCTTCTTTATGTTTTGTTTGCTTTGGCGTTAGTCGGTGGATGGCGGTTTTTGCTGCGATCTTACTATGATTTTACTTGGATCCCTAGGTCTTTGAATGCCCCCCGGATTCTCATCGTGGGCGCTGGTAAGGCTGGTCAGTTAGTTGCTCAGGAGTTGTCACGCCATCCCGAAGTCGGAATAGCCATAGGTTTTTTGGACGATGATGAATTAAAACGCGGCATGCAAATCGGTGCGTTAAAAGTCTTGGGAACCACTCCCCAATTGCGTCAAGTGGCGCGCGATCATGGTGTGGATCAGGTGTTGTTTGCGATTCCGTCAGCTGCGGGCAGCGTTTTGCGCCCTATGGTGGAAGAATGCCGACGTCTTGGGGTCAAGGTGCGCACACTGCCTGCGATTAATCAAATGATAGGCGGACAAGTCCTCGTCAGCCAAATTCGTGATGTGCAAATTGAAGACTTATTGCAACGGGAGCCTGCCACTGTGGATTTAGCGGAAATCGCAGGATATGTCACGGGACGTACGGTGATGGTTACAGGAGCAGGAGGTACCATTGGGTCTGAACTGGCCCGACAAGTTGCGCTCTTTGCTCCCAAAAATTTAATTTTGCTAGGTCTCGATGAGACCTCAATTTTTGACATTGACCGAGAGCTTCGCACTCGACATCCGGAGTTGCCCATCTTGCCGATAGTTGCCGATTTGCGTGACCAACAGCGATTGGAACAAATCCTTTTTAAGACACGGCCCCAAGTAATCTTTCATGCCGCGGCTCATAAACATGTGCCCCTCATGGAAGTCCAGCCTACCGAGGCGATTCGCAACAATGTTCAAGGGCTGTGGCAACTTATCGATTTGAGCCATCGGATAAAAGTAGAAACTTTTGTCTTTATTTCCACGGACAAAGCGGTGAATCCCACTAGTGTATACGGTACCACGAAGCGAATCGGCGAGATGTTGATTAATATCTACGCCAGACGCTCCGTCACCCGGTTTGTCACGGTTCGCTTTGGCAACGTTCTAGGGTCCCGGGGCAGTGTTATCCCGATTTTTCAACAACAAATTAGCCAGGGCGGGCCCGTGACAATTACTCATCCCGATATGGTGCGATATTTTATGACAGTGGCCGAAGCTTGCCAGTTGGTGATTCAAGCCGGTGCTATGGGATTAGGGGGGGAGATCTTTGTCTTGGACATGGGTGAACCAATTCGCATATTGGACCTTGCCAGCAACTTGATCCGTCTTTCCGGACTTAATCCAGGACAAGACATTGATATCGTGATTACCGGGTTAAGACCAGGGGAAAAGTTATACGAAGAACTGTTGACTCCGGAGGATCAAACTCAAGCCACTAAGCATGAGAGAATTTTTGTTCACAATGGCCAAAATTTTGACCGCGACAATGTTTTGCCGTTGATGGAGTTGTTGGTGGAGGCCGCGCACAATGACGACGAGCGCCGTATTCGGTACTTATTAAAAGAGATTGTTCCCGAGTATCAGTCTATGGTACCGGTGCCGTTGGTGCGCGAGGGAGACACGGGCAAAGGGGGACGCATTCGTGTCAGCCATTGATCTCCAGACAGATTTCTTTGCACAACTGATGGAACGTATTAATCACCGTCAAGCCTTAGTGGCTGTCGTGGGATTAGGGTATGTGGGCCTACCCTTGGCAGTGGAGCATGGTCTGGCCGGTTTTTCGGTGGTTGGGTTGGACGATAATCCGGTTAAGGTACACAATATCAATCACGGCATCAATTACGTCAGTGATGTGAACGATCAGGACCTCAAGCAATTGGTCGACTCGGGACGGTTGCGAGCGACGGGAGACTATCATGAGCTTACTCAGGCCGACGTGATCACGATCTGTGTTCCGACCCCGCTGACCGTGAATAAGGAGCCTGATTTATCGTATATCTTAAGTGTGGCAGACAAAATTCGCGGCATTATGCGACCAGGACAACTCGTGATATTGGAAAGCACTACCTATCCCGGCACCACCGAAGAGGTCTTAGAGCCGGTTTTGGAGACCAGTGGGTTGGTTGTCGGGACCGAATTTTTTTTGGCATTTTCTCCGGAAAGGGTGAACCCCAGTGATCCGGTGTTTAAGACCCGCAACACTCCGAAACTGGTGGGGGGCGTCACCTGGCGTTGCTTGGAAGCCGCTCGGGCACTGTATGCGCAATCGATCACAGATGTAGTTACGGTTTCTTCTCCGCGTGTAGCAGAATTATCAAAAGTCTTCGAAAACACCTATCGTGCGGTCAACATCGCCTTGGTGAATGAATTGGCTTTATTGTGCGATCGTATGCAACTGAATGTCTGGGAAGTGCTGGAGGCGGCGGGCACTAAACCTTTTGGAATTCAAATCTTTCAACCCGGGCCTGGAGTGGGAGGACATTGCATTCCTCTAGACCCCTTCTATTTGAGTTGGAAGGCGCGCGAGTACGATTTTTCGACGCGATTCATCGAACTGGCAGGCGAGATTAATCTGCGCATGCCCTATTTTGTCTTGGACAAAATCACTCGCGCACTCAATGAGCAAGAAAGGTCTCTGAAGGGGTCGCGGGTTCTTTTGTTAGGCGTGGCGTACAAAAGAGACATCAACGATGAGCGGGAGTCGCCGGCGCTTAAGATCTTTGAACTCCTGGAAGAGGCGAAGGCTCACGTTACGTACTACGATCCTTTTGTCCCTCGCGTTAAACCGCATACCTTCTTTTCGCGGGAAATCCGTTCCGTGGCCCTGACGGAGGAAATTTTGGCGGAGCAAGATTGTGTCGTCGTCACGACGGACCATTCGACAATAGATTATCAGTGGGTTGTGGATCATAGCCGATTAGTGGTCGATTCACGCAATGCGACCAAACAGGTGACACAACACCGGGACCGCATTGTACTGCTATAAACCAGAACTATGGGAAGTTTGGGAAGGATATAGGAAATGGCTCCTTTAAAATTAGGGCTTATAGGGTGTGGGAAGATAGGGCAAAAGCATCTTCAAGCATTGGTGCACCAAAAAGACTTTTCTTTGGTGGCCACTATGGATACCAACATGAGTCGGGCTGAGGCGGCGGCTGTAGCTTTTGACGCGGAAGCGTTCAGTTCCGCGTCAGCGATGCTGACCCGTGGTACCCTGGATGCGGTGATAATTGCCACTCCGTCAGGATCGCACAAAGAGATGGCGCTCCAGGCACTGGATCAGGGATGTCACGCCTTGATTGAGAAACCGATGACGCTTAGTTACCAGGACGCCCATGAGATCCTCACCCGTGCGCGAGTTAAGGAGCGCCTGGTGTCTGTAACCCAGTTCAACCGGTTGTTGCCCGCGGTCTCCTGGATGTTGCAGGCAGTCCACGAGGGGCGGTTGGGCAAATTGATCAATGGTGGCATTTCGGTGCGCTGGGCGCGACCTCAATCCTATTACGATGAAGCGCCCTGGCGGGGCACGCGGGCCATGGATGGGGGAGTCCTCTTTAACCAAGCCATCCATGCGTTGGACGTACTTCTCCAGGCAATGGGTCCGGTGGAGGAAGTGTTTGCTCATGCGGGCACATTGACCCACAATATTGAGGCTGAAGATACCGTGGCAGGCACCTTGCGATTTGTCTCCGGGGCATTAGCGTCTGTCGCGGCCACGACATCTGTCCCGGTGGCAAATTTGGAAGAGCGCATTACCGTGGTAGGCGATGGGGGGGTTGTAGTGATTGGTCCGACAACCACCCAAATTCAGGTGTGGCGGGTAGACGGAGAAGACGAGGATGAAGTGCGCCGAGATTTATCGGAAATGCCGGCGAGGCCGGGATGGCAAAGCCATGCGGATGCTTTGGCTGATTTTGCCCAAGCTATTCGAGAGAAACGCACCCCGGTTTTGTCTGGTGAAACGGCCGTTGCAAGTGTTGCCGTTGTCGAAGCGTTGACGCGATCAGTCTTGGAGCATCGGCCGATCACACTTCGGGAGGTGATGGCACCATGACTGAACCCTCAAGCCAAGGGCTTCAGTGCATTATCGAGGAAGGCGCCATCATTGGCGATAATGTCCACCTTGGCCATCGAGTCATTATACACCGGCATACGGTGATTCAAGATAATGTCACTATTGGCGATGGCGCTATTTTAGGTCGCGAGCCGTCAAAAGCAACAACCAGTACGTTGCAAACCGGCATCCTCGAACCCTTAGTCATTGGAAACGGAAGTCAAATTGGTGCCTATGCGATACTTTACGCGGGTTCGGTAATTGGGCCGGATGCGTTCATTGCTGATGGTGCGCAGATTCGTGAACGCTGCCATTTAGGCAGAAACGTCATAATTGGCCATAACAGTACAGTGGAAAATGACACGATGATTGGCGACTACACCAAGCTTCAGACAGCTGTATATCTCACCGCCAAAAGCGTAGTGGAAGACCATGTTTTTTTGGCACCCATGGTCACCACCACCAATGACCCGTTTATTGCCCGTACTGAAGCCCGTTATCAGGCAACCCGAGGTCCTTATATCCATCGTGGTGCTAGAGTTGCCGGCGGATCCGTGTTGCTTCCGGGCGTGCACATCGGTCAAGAATCTGTGGTGGCTGCAGGTGCCGTGGTCACCAAAGACGTACCACCTTATCAATTGGTAATGGGGATACCTGCGCGGGTAGTTCGGCCGACACCGACGGAGCAGCTTCTATTCCCTCCAGATGCCCGAACCGAGGAGGCCCCATGATCATTCCGTCCTTTACCCTAAACCGGCAAATTGAGATCTATGGGTCTGAAATATCTGAGCGTATTGCCGCCGCTGTAGCTTCCGGCCAGTTTATTTTAGGTTCTGCGGTCGCCGAGTTCGAAGCAGCAATTGCTCGGATCATTGGCACACCACATGCGATAGGGGTGGCCAATGGGTCTGATGCTTTGTATCTTGCCCTGCGGGCGTTAGACATAGGTGCTGGCGACGAAGTGGTGACCACACCCTTCACATTTTTTGCCACTGCTGGCAGTATTTTAAGAACTGGTGCAAAACCGGTCTTTACTGACATTCAACTGGATAGTTTTAATATGGACCCGGACACGGCATTGGCACGAGTTACCCCTCGGACCCGGGCCATGCTGCCGGTCCATTTGTTTGGCCTCATGGCCGACATGACCGCTCTGATGAGCGGATATAGCGGACCCATCGTGGAAGATGCGGCGCAGGCCATTGGAGCCAGTCTTCAAGGTCGAGCCGCTGGCACGATGGGAGTGTTGGGATGTTTTAGTTTCTTCCCCACCAAGAATTTAGGGGCATTTGGCGATGCTGGATTAGTTACCACTAACGATAAGGGGTTGGCTGATATGGTGAAGCTCCTGAGAGTCCATGGTGCTACCAAGAAATATTATCATGAAACCTTGGGCATTAACTCCCGCTTGGACGCCATGCAGGCTGCTGTGCTTACCGCCAAACTGCCATATCTGGTCGGATGGACCGAACGGCGCATTGCTCTGGCAACACACTATACTAACGCGCTCACCCAATTGGGTATAGCGGAGGTCGTGCCGCCTGTCGTGCCGGAAGGATGTCGCCATGTTTTTCATCAGTATACCATTCGTGCAGATCGGCGCGACGAACTGGCACAGCACTTGAAGGAACAAGGTATTGGCACTACGATCTATTATCCGTTGTCACTGCATTTGCAGCCGGTTTTCCGAGAGTTGGGGTACCAGGCCGGAGAATTTCCCAACAGTGAAGAGGCGCAACGGACGGTTTTGTCATTGCCGATGTTTCCGGAGCTGACCGACCTGGAGGTAGACCAGGTGGTTGAGGCTATTGGTGCATTTTATGGGTATGGTGTATGAAGGTGCTCACGATCGTTGGTGCGCGCCCGCAATTTATCAAGGCGGGAGTGGTTTCACCCGTATTGCGGGAGCATGTTGACGAAATCTTGGTGCACACAGGGCAGCATTACGACAGCCTGCTGTCGGATATTTTTTTTGAACAATTGGCAATTCCCACACCAGACTATCAGTTGGCTGTGGGTTCGGATCATCATGGTGCTCAAACGGGGCGCATGTTTATGGCGTTAGAACCGGTATTGCTCGAAGAACGCCCCGATGTGGTGATGGTTTACGGCGATACCAATTCAACACTGGCGGGGGCTTTAACCGCAGCTAAGCTGGGCATCGCGGTGGTGCATGTTGAAGCCGGACTCAGGAGCTACAATCGAGCGATGCCTGAGGAGATCAACCGTATAGTGGTTGATCACGTGGCTAGCCGGCTGTACTGTCCCACTGCCACGGCAGTGGGCAATCTGGCGCAGGAGGGGATCACTGAAGGGGTGGTGCTAACGGGGGACGTAATGGACGAACTTGTCCTCCAAGTCAATTCTTTGCCGCATCTGTTAGACACGATGAATTTAACTGCTGGTCAATACACTTTGGTCACCGTTCATCGCCAAGAAAACACTGAGGATCGCGTGCGACTTTCGGGAATTGTTAACGCATTGCGAGAAATTTCCGGACCAATTATTTGGCCGCTACATCCACGCACTCGACAAAAACTTTACGACTTTGAGCTATGGGCTTTAGTGCCTGAGGCGGTTCGCCGGGTAGAGCCTATGGGATACATTGAGATGATTACCCTGGAACGGCATGCTCGGCAAGTACTCACCGATTCCGGCGGCGTTCAGCGAGAGGCAGCAGCCCTTGGGGTCCCGGTTTATGTCTTACGCCAAGAAACCGAGTGGGCGGAATTGATCGAGTCCGGTCGCGCAGTATTGGTAGGAACTGACTCCCGCCGCATTGTGGAGGCCGTTAAACAGCATAAATCTCATCCGATACCGCTGGTAATGGAGACCGAACCTTCACAAATATTAGTGAAAGATCTCATCCAACGATATTCTTAGAGGAGGGAGAACCATGCGGCAAACGTTTTTACCCTATAACCAACCGGATTTAGGCGAAGAAGAGGTCCAAGCGGTCGGTGAAGCTATTCGCTCGCGTTGGATAACCAGAGCAGGCATAACGGCGCAATTTGAAAAGGAGCTATCCCAATACCTCGATGGGGTTCCGATTATTGCGCTGTCTTCTTGTACGGCGGGGATGCATTTGGCATTGTTGGCAGCGGGCATTGGCCCCGGAGACGAAGTCATCACCACCCCTTATACGTTCGCCGCTTCGGTCAACGTCATTATTCATTCCGGAGCGACTCCGGTGTTGGTGGACATTGATCCTGAAACCGGCAATATTGATGCCAATCGCATCGAAGACAAAATTGGCCCCAAAACAAAAGCCTTATTGCCTGTACATTATGCTGGACACCCCGTAGACATTGGTGCTATTAATGTATTGCGGGACCGCTATCATCTTACGGTTATCGAAGATGCTGCCCATGCCATCGCCAGCTTTTATCGTGGGAAGAAAATTGGGACCCACGGCAACCTGGTCTCATTTTCGTTTTATGCGACCAAAAATTTGACAACCGGTGAGGGAGGGGCATTGGTCGTGCCGGATCCTGATATGGCAGAAAAAGTGCGGATGTTATCATTGCATGGAATGTCTCGAAATGCATGGAAGCGATACGAAGAAAAAGGTTCCTGGCTTTATACCGTGGAGGCGCCGGGGTTTAAATATAACATGACCGATGTTGAGGCTGCGATGGGACGGGTACAACTCAAAAAATTGGAGAAAATGCAGAATCGGCGACGGCAATTGGCTTATCGCCTTACGCGGGGACTCGAAGGAATGCCGGTTACCGTGCCCATAGAACGATCTGATGTCAGCCATGCCTGGCATATTTACCCGTTGCGCCTTAATTTAGACGAGATGGTGGCCACTCGCGACACGGTGATCGATGATTTAAAGGCACTTAATATTGGCAGCTCTGTGCACTTTATTCCTATTCATCTCCATCCGTATTACCAACAAACCTTGGGATTAAAGCCAGGGGACTTTCCTTTGGCCGAAGACTTTTATCGTCGGGAGATATCGTTGCCGCTCTATCCTACCATGACTGATGTAGATGCTGATGATGTGTTGGAAGCACTGTCTTCGGTACTCTCGCGCCGTGTTCGGTAAACTGTGGTGAAATCTCTGCAGCTAGCCCTTAAGAGAATTTTGGATTTGATATTAGCGGTAATATTAGCCATCGTCACGTTGCCCCTGTTTTTGGTAATTGTGGTGGCCATTTTACATGACTTTGAAGGTCCTGCGCTATTCAAACAAACCCGGGTTGGTTACTTAGGGCGGCCGTTTGTCATCTGGAAGTTTCGCACGATGCACCTAGGTGCCGAGCGGGAATGGCTGCCACCGAACCCTGACGAATTTGCCCAATATCGGTTTCAACATGCTCAAGATGCCCGCATTACTGATATCGGTGTATGGCTTCGCAAAACGTCTTTGGACGAGTTGCCCCAACTTTACAATGTTATCGCTGGATCAATGTCACTAGTTGGTCCTCGACCAGAAATTCCGGAAATGGTGGCCTTATATACCGGTCCCATGCACCGACGCCACCAAATGAAGCCAGGAATTACCGGGCTCGCGCAGATATCAGGTCGAGGAGACTTGACGACAGCTGAGTCGATTAGTTGGGATCTGAACTACGTGGACCACTGGAACTTTTGGCTTGACATCAAAATTTTATGGTGGACGCTATGGGCCGTAATTCACGGAGAAGGGGCGCATTGAACTCCTCCACAACGCAGAAAAGGCGTGCCTAACGGGAAGCATTGGGTGGGGCTTGGGTGTAAGCATTTGTGGAAAAAGCTTCGGAGGGATTTTTAGATGGCATATGGCTGACAGGCACCCCCGGTTAAGTTTTATATTCATGGTGATTGTTTTGATCATGCGGGCGGTGGGCCATGGTCACCTAACTCCTGCTCGAGGCTTTATGCCAGGCGTGGCCAGTGGGAGGATGGTGGGCCACGTGGGTATCCAAAGGGCACTCGGTTTCCATGGCAGAAAACTGATCAGCATCCAGCCTTCGACTGGAGGCAATTCACTGGGGAAAAAGCGGACTCAACTTTGAGGGATTACGCAAAATTCGACCAGGCTTTAACTCGCATGGGCCAAGATGTGCCGGAGATTCGTAAGAATTTCGTCGGTAAAAGCCCCATCGGGGCGTTTGTGGAAATATTCTCCTGTCCACAGGACCGTCCTTAACCCTGCCAGTGCCTCCAGGAAACTGAGATGCGCGTGGTGATCGGAGTGGTCACGAGAGAGAGCTTGTCCCATCCAGGCCCAAATCATTGTATATGTGAGAAATCTTAACGCGACGTTGCGATCCGGTGCTGGATCGACCCACGAATGGGGGTCTTCGCCCCCTAAATACTGCTTCACATCGTGGAACGTGACTTCGATGGGCCATCGCAGGACATAGGTGTTCACAACAGCGAAACCTGTGCGGGTGAGGTCTGTGGTAAAGAACACGGTCACTGTGGCCGGATCGGCCACGTCTCTCACGAAGACCAACAGAATCCGGCGCGCCACCTGATGCGGATACCCAATGACCGGGAGCGTCGCGACTTGCCGTTTCTGAGATTTTCCTCCGATCGTGACCGTGACGGTTTCCCATACCGCGGCGGGCAGGCCCCCAGCGATCTTCGACAAGGAGGGCCGACGTTGCCCTCGCACACGCGGACGGCCCCGCTGGCCTCGCCTTCGCGTCGGCGGCAGATCGTAGACGACCGTGTTTTTTCGCATCCGGGACTCGATGATGTGCCCTTCAGGCAAAGCATACCCCGCCAATGCCGTGTACCCACTATCCACGGACCCGGTCCACCGTCGGTGCGGCAACCAGGTCGCCACTTCCTGAATCATGGACACGACCAATTCCACCGGAGTGGGACCGCCTTTGCGATGAATCCCGAGATTTATCGGTAAGGCTATGGGATGGATGCCCCAGGGGGGCTCCAAATCACCACCAACAAGACGACATTCAGCCCCCAGGCTTGGACCACTTGCGTGTCCGTTGATCGCACCGCATCACGCCAATACCCGGCATGGGCCACATGCCGACCCGTCTTATGCCACAAGATATCATCTGCCGCACCCAGCAAGTCTCCGGCTGGCAACGGTGGGTATCCGCCCACCGAGCCCACCCCTCCCACAACCGCGTCGGATCCAGGTGTCCACATCGAATCCACCCGACGACACTCGCATAGCTCAATTGCGGATTGGCCGGCATAATCTGCCATAACTGCGTCCACGTATGCCGGCTCGGATACTGGATCCATGCACTGAAATCGTGCGCTCATTGAGCAAAACCCGGAGCCGTTACCGGGGACGAAAACACAACGTCATCCCGATCTCCATCACAGCATTCCTCCTGGCCGCTCGGAGGGGGTTGCATTACGACGCTTATGATGGCATAATAAAAGAACTCTGAATGGTAGTTTTTGGTAATCGCGCCAATATTATGCCACTCGGAACTCCTGTTTGTCACCCCCTTAAACAGTGTCGAATCTTACGGAATTCTTCCGCAAACTTGTGCATGATACGAAAGCTTTGAGGTTAAAAAGAGGGAAACCTGTCCATGGTGGCGAATATTTTGACGTTAAACAATAGTGACGGGGGTCGGTTTTGATAACCGAGTTGGAAAATGAGGGAAAACTTATGTGGAAAATGTTGAATAAAAGTTCAAACATGCTCAAAAATCGTTCGGGACAATCATTAATTTTGGTAGTGCTTTTTCTTCCAGTCATGTTAGGGATGGCCGCGGCAGGAGTAACCGTTGGCACGATTTACTATGCCAAAACAAATTTGCAAAACGCTGTGGATGCAGCCGCCTTGGCAGGTGCCAAGGTCATCGCGGACGGAAATTCCAGCGCTCCCGCCAACCAGGCGTTTCTGGTTTCCCAGAATGATTCGGCTGCTCAAAATATATCGGTGCAGATTGATCCGAATTTCATTAATGCGGTAGAAGCGACTGCTTCGGAATCAGTGCCTGGGGGCTTTGCTGGCATCTTTGGTTACCACAAGTTTACTGTTACTGCTAAGGGAGTGGCTACATACGGCCCGGGACCAGCATTTGACTATGCCGTGTTTCAAGGGAATAAGGGTCAACTTAATTTTAATGGGCCTGTTAACAGTGATCCTGGGAGCATTCATAGCAATGGCAGTATCAATATGGACGGATCCTCTTGTGTTGTTGGTGGCATTACTGTCGGTGAAAGTGGTTCCAACATGAATGGGAGTTTTGGAGGCCAGGGGTGCGCGCAAGGCTTTATTGAGAATGGACAAATACCCTTACCCCAGTGGACCCTACAACAGCTTACACCCAAAAATGCGATAACAATAAGCAACCCTGGAAATTATCCGTCTGGAACAGCATTGAACGGAAACTATGTCATTGACGGCAATGGCGGAACTGTTAATTTTAACGGATCATTAACAATTAACGGTGACGTCCTGGTCGAAAATGGTAGTGTTAATGTAGATGGCGGGCTTACGATGAACGGCTCTTTAACTACATACAATGGTAGTATCAATTTAAATGGTAGCATTACTCAAATGTCACCCAATAGTGGAGTAGCCATTGCAGCCCTAGGATCATCAGGAAATACTGAAAATATCAATTACGATGGACATAGCTCGTTCACGGGAGCTATTTATGCGCCTGATGGGGCAATTAACTTTAATGGTTCTATCGGCCACAAAAATAGCCCGGTAGTTGGGGCTGTGATCGCCCAACAGATAAATTTTGATGGTAGTGTTAATATCCAATACGACTCACAACTTTTAAAGTCCGAGCCTGTTCAACAGGTAACGTTGGTCCAATAGGCTGTGCTTTCGCCATTTTCGTTCAAGTCCCGTGGTGTTCTAGCGAAGCGTGATTGTTGTATTATCTAATGCTGTATTGGTTATTACGAAAGGACCTTCATTGCATGAACCTTGCTTCCTCGTTGCCCTTGGTGATTCTGATTGTGGTTGTCGTGGGGTTGCGTGCTCGCCGCACCATGACCAGCCAGTTGGTCCGACCTGTAATGCTCATTGGCCGTCTGGTTGTTCTAACTTTATTAAGTATTGTTATTTTGTTGAGCATGGTGCCTCAAACCATGATGTTTCTCGGCATTATCATAGGCTTGGGGATTGGTTTCGGGTTAGCGTTTTTTGGCCTGAGGCATACCCAATTTGAGAAGGCAAGTGGAGGACTACGGTATAGGGCAAATCCTTATATCGGCGGAATAGTTTTGTTGCTGGTGGTGTTTAGAATACTTGTCGACATTCATTCTTCGAGTTCTATCTTTCAAAACCAAAATTCTCCCAACGCGACTATGGCGTTGTCTCAAGGGCCGCTTACGGTACTCCTGTATTTTCTCTTTTTAGGCCACTGGATGGTCTATTATATTGGAGTCCTACGAAGATCACGGGACCTATTAAAGGGACCGCCAGCGGCCAATTAATCGGTATCTGACGGTTAAGGTATCCCAGATAAATATCGGACAGACTTTCAGTGGTGGCGATGCCATATGCGTCGGTGGGGTTGTGGCGGAACAAAAAGGGTGGACATGATGGTAGCCTTTATGTTGACCGGATCAAATCGGATGTCAGACCGAGCGTTCGTTCGTCGATCCTTTAGAGCAATGTCATGTCATGCTCCGAACTCTTTGTTCACTTCGATTAAGTTTCCGTCGGGATCATATAGGTGAAAACATCGAACGCCCCAGTGGCTCATGTTATGCGGTGTATCAATGAACCGGGCGCCCTTGGACTTTAGGAGCCCATACGTGGCGTCCACATCATCCACGGCCATAATGAGACACTGGCTAGACTGATGCTCTGCATCCACGGGTTTGTGCGATTCGCCCACGGACAGTGCCATGTCTGCTCGTGGAAACAATGCAATTTCTGACCCACCAGTTTTGAAACTGATGTAGTTCGTGTTCTCGTCTCCCCAACCAACTTCCAACTCCATCACATCACGATAGAACTTCAGGCACGTAAGATAATCTTTTACCAGCAACCGAACATGTGATAACTGCAACACGATCCCTCCAACTACCAAGTTATTGGCAAAAATTTATCACAACGTTCCGGAAG
This sequence comes from Bacillota bacterium, assembly GCA_021797515.1. Lineage (GTDB taxonomy): Bacteria > Bacillota > Sulfobacillia > Sulfobacillales > Sulfobacillaceae > Sulfobacillus_C. Next base: position 14,043 of record JAJZZP010000038.1, read on the forward strand.
CAGCCATTGGGTGCAGGGCCGACACCCAAGGATTGTAAGCCAACAGCAATTCGTAGCAAGCGGTACTGACCGGTTAGTCCCACCTAAAGTGCCACCCCAGCCAGGTCCTATGGCGCTTCAGGGGTGGCGTGGGGCTCTTCGATTTTGTGAAGGAAACAAGGCGAGATAGTGAGTGGCTTGAGGTAGGATTTCGCAATGGACGTGTTGGAGGCGGCGATTTTGGGTCGGGGATTCACACGGCCATCAACGAAGTGTGGTGGCAGGGATGATGAAGGCGATATCGTCTTGACGGAAGAGGGGAATGGCTTAATGTTGCGCCCATGCCTCCTTGTTTTAGGTTTTTTCTCATGTGATTCTTAGTCTTAATAACGCCATTTATCACCAATAGGTGACCATTGTCACTTGTTGGCGTTTTAGTAAATGGTTAGAGTTAAAATGGCTGTTGGCATAAAAAGGTGGGACTTATGTGCTGGAAGTGACCGGGTTAACTAAACGTTTTCGGTCCCGAACTGGTGTTGTGGAAGCTGTGCGTGGCGTGTCATTTTCCGTGGCAGCAGGGGAAGTGCTCGCATTCCTGGGACCCAATGGCGCAGGGAAGACGACCACAATCAAAATGACTGCAGGATTAATTCGTCCTGATCAAGGGACAGTCACAATACACGGATTAGATTTGTGCCATCGCCAAAGCGCCGCTGTCCAACATATTGGGGCGGTGTTGGAGGGAAGCCGCAACCTGTACTGGCGTTTGACGGTCATGGAAAATTTACTGTATTGGGGTGCTATGCGACGGATTCCTTACCGCCAAGCGCGCCTTCGCGCTATGGATCTTTTGGAACAGGTGGGACTGACAGATAGGGCAAAAAATACGGTGCAAACCCTATCGCGCGGGATGCAGCAAAAAGTAGCGCTATGCCAAGCATTAATGCACCGCCCCTCGGTGCTGCTGTTGGATGAGCCTACTTTGGGACTGGATTTCGAGTCGTCCGAAGGTATCAAGAACATGGTGAGGCACCTTGCCACCGACGGTACAGCAATCTTGTTGACCACACACCAATTAGATGTTGCGGAAGAACTAAGCGATCGGGTGGCCATCATTCGTGGAGGACAATTGATCTTAGAGGATCATACCAAGGCCGTATTACAGCAATATTCTCGCAGTGCCTACGCGATTGTCACCGAAACACCGTTACCGTCCTCGGTATTGGCAAGTATGTCTGATTTACCAGGACAAGTTAACGTGATATCCTCGCAACGTTTGCAGTATGTGCCACGCGACGGGGATACCGAGACTCTATATGATCTTCTAGGTTTGCTAAAACCGTATCCTTTGCTGCAAGTAGAGCGCCATCAAGCAGATCTTGCGGAAGTGTTTCAGCAAGTCGTAAATAGTGAGGGGGAAGTATGATTGGAATGCTGATGGCAGAATGGCGCCGCACTGTGGTGGAAACCGTGCGCTATCCTCTTGAGACGATTTCATCGATGGCGACTCTCTTCATCGTATTTGCTGGATTGTTTTATGGAGCGACCTACATTACCAATTCCCCTATTGGTGGAGGACGTTTGACCACGGTCGTCGTAGGTTATGCGGTCTGGATGACTATGATGGCCGCCACAGGGGATTTGGGCTGGTCTATTCAAAACGAAGCCCAAAATGGCACCTTAGAGCAGGTGATGATGTTTCCTTGGCCACCCGTAGTCATTTTTTTGGTGCGAGCCTTTACGGCGATCGTTGCATTTGTGTTGCCCATGGTTGCTGTCTTGTTGGGTCTTTTGGCAATGACTCATATTCATTTGCAATGGCATTGGGCCGCCGTGGTTCCTTTTGCCTGGGCCTTAGGCACGGCTTGGGGGCTTGGTCTCATTGTGGCGTCCATAGCACTGCTATTTAAACGGATTGGCCAAGTCCTCAATATCGTACAGTTTGCCATGTTGTTTCTTATTTTGGCTCCGATCGCAGACTTTTCTGCTTGGGGATGGCGGATTTTATCCACCATTGCGCCCTTTACCGCTCAGGTGACCTTGCTCCGAGATGTCCTATCACAAGGGAAAGCCAGCCTCTGGTTATGGATGGAATCGGGAATAAATTTTTCGCTGATGATTCTGCTCGGTATTCTACTCTTTATATGGGCGACTAGAGTGGCCAGAAGTCGCGGTATTCTCGGACATTACTGACGCCTTGATTGCGAATCTTTGATGTGGCATTTTTGTGTGTAACTTCCATGGACGTAAAATAGATTCCCATGTGTTACTGGTTTCCCCTTGAGGATCGTGAGTCCACGAGGAATGGGATATTGCCACGCTGGATTGTCCAGTACCATTCGATGACGGTCACTCAAGACCCACCCCCGGGCCGTCGTCGCCGGCGAGTGGCGGTGTTTAATGTGGTCTCCACCGGCCACCAGTCCAAGGCAGGCAGGTCTTTTCCCCGGAGTCCAGTGCCTGCTGCGCCTCCGCATCGCGGCAGTCTCCAGACAGACATGCGTGAGATAGCTGTCCACGGTGGGGGAGGACAGTTGATGAAGCACCAAGTCATCGTGCAAACGTGCCAGAACACCCTCGTACGGCGAACAGTGCACCAGAGTCCCCCCTTCCGTCGGTACTATGATCAAAGACCTTCATCTGGACCTGAGGATGCGGGTGATGAAATCGTTCATCGTGTCATGGCGGGATTTCGTCTGCGGTACAGGTCAGGCGAATCATGGGAATCGCCCCTGGATTCAGCTATTGCTTCACCTCACCGTATCGCAGAGGGCTAACAACGTTCAGTCAGAACACCCGTTTGTTATTGAGACGACTTAAAAATGTGATCCGCGCGCAGTATAACTAAGTTAGGAGCGATCTGTCGATGTATTTACGAAAATCCTTCGGGCCGACCCGTCTCGTTACAGCGGCATACGGCCAGTGGCTTACCACCGAAGAATGCTTCCGGGATCCAAAAAAATGAATGGTACGAAAGATTTCAGTTCGACGGGGTCAAATTAGGCACCTCCGCGCGTTGGGATCGATTGCGGTTGGTGTTTGCCAGGGCCTGTTATCGGTTGAATGTGGGCGGGTGGGTAATGGAATGGGGAAAAAATCGGGACTAGAAGGCCAATACCGTCGATCGCCGAGGCGTCTGGGGGCTTGGGGACTGCAACATGGCGATGTGGTGTGGCAGACTCAGGCCGATTTTCGTCGTCTGATTCCCTCGCTGCCTTTGTTGATGCGATGGCCCCCATATCAGCATCACTATGATAATAGTATGATTATATCACGGGTTTTCGGGAGAAAGGTTGGCTTTACAGTTTAGGCGGAATCGGGGCAGATGATGACAAGGGCACGTTGGGGATCGGTGTGGCTTTCGGTGGCGGCCGCGATTTGGGGAAGTATGTTCGTCGTGAGCAAAATTGTGCTGGCCACGGTGCCGCCGTTAACGTTGGTATGGATGCGCTATGTCATTGCGATTGTGGTCCTGCTTGGATTTATGACCGGTAACAAGCATGCCTGGTACCTGTCCAAACGGGACTGGAGCCGAGTGGCCCTTATTGGCGTAATTGGCTATGTGCTATCGATTACGGCGCAGTTTATTGGCACCAAACTGGCAACGGCGCAATTGGGATCTTTGATTACGGCCAGCACCCCGGCCTTCATGATTATTTTTGCTCACTATCTGTTGCGGGAGCGGGCGACGCGGGTGAAAATCATGGCCTTGGTGATGGCTTTGGCGGGAGTGCTGCTGATTGTCGGTCTTGGCACCCAAGATGCGTCGATGCGGTGGGGAGAGGGTATCCTGGGACTGGCCGCGGTTAGTTGGGCCTGGATGTCGGTCTTGGTCAAAACCCTACCTTCTCGGTATTCCTCTATCACGGTCACATTTTACGCCATGCTGTTGGCGGCGTTGTTGATGACTCCCGTGGCTTTCTGGCAGATGCCTTGGCCCCGTATGACAGCCGTCATCGGTCCAAGGCCCGAACTACTTTGGGATATCGGTTATTTGGGCGTTGTTTCGACCGGGGTCGCATTTTTTTTGTGGAATCTGGGTCTCAAGCGAGTAGAGGCGGGTCTTGCCGGATTTTATTTATTTTTTCAGCCGGTGGTGGGAGGCATCTTAGGATGGCTGGTGTTGAACGAGCATTTTACCTGGAGTTTTGCCTTAGGTGCGGTGCTCATCGTGGTGGCGGTGATTCTGGCGATTAGCGGCGGAGCCAGGCATTATCAGGCGAAACCCGGCGACAGCAGCAGCCACGGCCAGCCATTGGTTCAGAGCAAAGGGTACGCCTTGGCTAGGCAGGGTGAGGCTGGTGGCGAGCCAGATGATGGCTAACGTGACGGCACCCGCGGTAATACTCAGCTGGGACCGATGTGTTTGCCGATATAGGACCCATCCGGCAATGAACCCCAAAGCTAGTGAAGGCGATAACTAGCGAACGCCGGAGGGCCGGCTACAGGAACTGCGAATTCTCGCAGCCCGGTGGGCAGCGGGGTTCCGGTTGCCCAGGTGCACGAACCAACTTCTTTTCTATTCGCGATAGATTTTTGGGAACTAATGGCCACCAGGTTTTACCGCTAGATTGGGTCCGAGGACGGACCAATAATGGTCTGGGGATTGCTGGCCGTGATTATCCCGTTACCGATAGACCCCGCCGTGGGATATCACCTCCAATAGGTGTTTGAGGTTTTCCTGGGGGGTATTAAGGTCCCCGACAGAAACATCTGTCGGGGACCTGCGGTTTCGGTCGAGGTTTGGGGTCGAAGACTACCCGTCTACGTTGCTCAAGAGCTGGTGGACGGTGATAAGAAATTCAGCGGCTTCGGCGCCATCGATGGCACGATGGTCAAACGTCAAAGACACCGGGAAAGTAGTGTCGTTTCCAGCGCCGATTCCTAAAATCGCGACCGTAGGGGTCATCAAACGGGGCGTAAAATATTCGATTCCCATGGGCCCCAGGTTGCTGAGTATGAAGGATGGACGGGAAAAGTCCAACGTCGCGAGGTCATTGGCGCGTATTGCTTGGCGGAGTGTGCTTAAGGATTCCGCCCAACCGTCTAATGTGTTTCGCGCAGGCAAAACCGGGACCAAGAGCCCGGCGGGGGTTTGAGCGGCAATGCCTAGCACGACGTCTTTGGCGGGGGTAAATCCCTCTGTTGTAGCCCAGCCATGAATTTTTTGATGACGGGGCAGGGCTTGGGCGACAGCCCAGGCCACGCGTACGAGTGGGGAGAATGCGGCGGTTCCCGCTGCAATCCGGCGTTGCAACGTCGTGGGTAGCGCGCCGGGATTCGTCAGGTGTTGAATTAAGGATCGCCGAAAGGGTGCGTACGGTGCTTCCACCATCGTGTGGTGTTCGGCGATCCACGCATCAATATCGGCCATGGTGAGCCGATGATGCGGCAGCGTTTTGGTGATCTTGTCGAGGTCCACCCCGTTTTCTTTGGCGTAACGACGTACGGCGGGCGTAGCGGGAACCACCTTGTCGGGTACGATCGGGTCGGGGTTCTGCGGACGATCTGCCGTTATGCCTGACACGGTGAGCGTCTGAACAATTCGCCCGATGGCGTCTTTTGAATGAAACACGGCGTTAGGCTCAACTAAACGCACTAGATAGCCTGCATGGGGTGCTTCAATGGACAAGGACACCTTGTCCACCATGGCCTCGGCCACAATGTCTCCCGGGCGCACGGGTGCGCCGTCATCATACACCCAATGCACTAATACGGCTTCGGCGTCGGAGCGGTCTCCGAAATCGACGATGATGTCTGTGTCTTCCATTGATCTGACTGCCCCCTGGTTGTTGGACTAAGAGTCTACTCATTCCATCATGGCGTGCGCGGCATGCGCGATGGCTTCGACCGATGGAATGGCGGCGTGCTCCAATACCCGGCTATAAGGAATAGGGATATCGGGCAACGCCAATCGCCGGACCGGCGCTTCCAAATAATCGAGTGCCTCTTCCGCTAAAATCGCGGCGATTTCTCCAGACATGCCAAAGGAGCGATAGTCTTCGTCGACAATGAGAGCCCGGTGAGTCTTTTTGACCGTGTCCAATAGGGTAGTCTTGTCGAGTGGCACTAACGTCCGCAAGTCGATCACTTCGACCGCAATACCATCGCGTTGCAGCAAGTCACGCGCTTTCATCGCTTTAGGCACCATTGCGCCGATAGTGATGATGCTGAGATCCGTGCCGTTGGCGACCACATGGGCTTGTCCAAAAGGAATTTCATAACTTTCTTCGGGAACGTGTACTTCGGCCCAGTCATCGGAAGGCATCCATCCCAAGCCCAACAATCCTTTGTGAAAGAAATACATAACGGGGTTGTCATCGCGGATTGCACTGATCATGAGACCCTTAGCATCGTAGGCGTTGGACGGCACGACCACCTTTAATCCCGGAACGTGGGCAAAGAGACTATATAATGTTTGGCTATGCTGTGCAGCGTCGCTGTATCCTCCGCCGATTGCGGTCATCAGGACCATTGGATGGCGGACGCTGCCCCCTGACATGTAGTGATTTTTCGCTAGATGATTGTAGATTTGGTCCATTGCCACGCCGAAGAAATCGACAAACATCAATTCCACCACGGGTCGCAGTCCTTCTGCGCTGGCCCCGATGGCCGCACCGATAAAAGCACTTTCGGAAATCGGTGTATCCATGATCCGGTCACCGCCAAATTGTTGATAGAGGCCTTGGGTGGCGCCAAAGATTCCTCCGTAAACCCCTACGTCTTCCCCCCATACCAATACACGGGGGTCACGTGCCATTTCTTGTCCAATGGCTTCGCTGATCGCGCGGGCCATGGTTAATTTTCGTGCGGTTATCGTAGACATCACATCGTCCCCCCTAAATTTCTGCAAATACGTCGGTCAAGGCGTCGGCGGGTAGCGGTTCCGGTGACTGGCGCGCATAGGCGATGGCATCCTCGACCACTGTGGCCACCTCTTCCTGAATGGCGGCATCGTCTTCGAGGGACAGCATATGGTGTGCTAACAGATAGTCCCGAAAGTGGATGATGGGGTCGTGCTGGCGCCATTGGGCCTTTTCGTTGGCACCGAGATAGGCTTCGGCGTCTCCCTGAAAGTGTCCATAAAATCGCGTGGTCTCAATTTCCAAGAGCGTGGGCCCCTGCCCCTCCCGCGCGCGGGCAATTGCTTCCGCTGCGGCCTCAGAAATTGCGAGGACATCGTTTCCTGCCAACGATACTCCCGGAATACCATAGGAGCGTGCGCGATCGCTGTTATCGGCGACTGCCGTCGATTGGGCCTTGGGCACCGAAATCGCATAATGGTTGTCCTCAATAACAAAGATGACCGGGGCCTTCCATAACGCGGCCAGGTTTAAGCTTTCGTGGAATGTTCCTTGATTGGCCGCACCCTCTCCCGCAAAAGCTACGGCGACACCGCCGCTACCCTTGCGTTGGAAAGCCAAAGCCGCGCCGACGGCGGGAGGAAATCCGGCACCCACAATCCCGGAACAACTAAAATGAACAGACGGATCGAACAGGTGCATGTGGCCGCCTTTGCCTTGGGACAATCCGGTGCTGCGACCAAAAATTTCGGCCGTCATACGGCGCAAATCGACGCCCTTGGCAATCGCAAAATGATGGGGTCGATGGGGCGCCGTGACGGCGTCATCGGGACGCAAATGGGTAATGACCCCCACCGCCACCGGTTCTTGACCGGCGGCGAGGTGCATTTCCCCGGGGACCGGCCCGGCAGCAATGCTAAAGAGGGGCGATTTCCCTTCGGTATAAATTTCTGCCATGCGGTCCTCATAGTGCCGAATGAGGCACATAGTGCGGTACATGGAGACATTGGACTCCATATCTTCAACCTTCTTTCTCGAAAGTATCGTCAAGCGCTTTGCAACAGACTATTTAGAAATGTGTGCCAAGCAACACCAAACCAGAGGGTTAATATTCATCACCCTTGGCAAATTACCGTCGATTTGGAGTGCGTTCGTTTCTATCGACTTCCTAGACGGCGTTCGCCAGCAGATGTGGGATAACCCAAATACGCTGATATGGCTTCGGCTTGATGCTGGATGTATTGCACCGTAGCAAGATCCGAGGCATCATAGCGATTATTTGGCATCGAGATGGCTACTGCTCCCCAAATGCTCCCGTCATATTGAAAAATGGGAGCGCCGATGCAGCAGACTCCTTGTTCCCATTCTTCCTCATCGCGACTATATCCCCGGTTTCGGGTAATTCGCAGGTCCGCCATGATGTCCGCCAACGTTTCCAAGGAATGCGGAGTACGCGGCTGTGGGGGATGCAGTCGACCATAATGTTGCACCTCTTGAGTGGGTACATTGGCTAGAATTGCTTTTCCAAGAGCGTGCATGAAAGCATGTTCCCGGTATCCTACATAAAGGGTACGCACTTTAACTGCTTGGTTGCCTTCCGCGATGTGTTGAATGATCACCTCGTCATGATCCCATTTGGCGATATAAGTCGTTTCCTTCAACCGGTCCACGATCTCCTGGGATATGCGTTTGATGGAGTCGGGAATGGTACCGCCTAAGCGCAGCTGATTATGCAAGTAGGCGATCTTATAGGACAACTTATAGAATTGAGTAGGTTTGTCTTTTTCTACGTAACCTTCATCGACCAGGGTTTTGATGAGGTGATAACAGGTACTGATTGGGAGATTAGCGGTAGCGCTAAGCCATTTTACCGTGACACCAGAGGGTTGTTGGGCAATAATATCCAATAGTTGCAACCCTCGCGAAAGACTTTGAATGGTCGATGACTCTCCCATATCCGGACCCCCCGCCAAAATCCCTATCTATGCTTAATGGTTGAAATAGCGAAACGGTTCTGATTTTTATTATACGAAGTGAATTTTCCACGACAAGAAAAAGTATTTCAGATACTGATAAAATGGCCAAGAACCGCTGTTAGCGCCAAAAAAATTTTATCAAGTTTTGCTAAAACAGGGCTAAGTATAGGCCCGGCTTTTAGGGGATACCAATCTCATGGCCCGATTGGGCCAAAATGTGGAAGCGTACCGGCTTTTGAGCTAGACTATTTCCCAGAAGGACCCAGGTTGCTAAGTATGAAAGATGGACGGGAAAATTCCAATGACGTGAGGTCATTGGTGCTTAAGGCTTGGCGGAGTGTACATAAGGATTCCGCCCAATCATCTAACGTGTGGCGTGCCGGCAACACCGGGGATGCACACCAACACCTTCGTAACCTTTAGTCCGATATAAAGGCATACCACTCTTTCAAGCACTTTGGGAAACAGTCCCGCGTAACCTGCTTTAGTCGGTTTAGCAAGAAGCCGGCGGCGGTTTTTGGCAGCTATGCCGAGCACGACGTCTTGGGGCCGTAGTGAATTCCTCTGTAGTTCAATCATGAATTTTTGATGACGGGGCAGGGCTTGGGTGACTGCCCAGGCCGTGCGTACGAGCGGGGGGAAAGCCGCGGTGCCCGCGGCAATTCGGCGTTGCAACGTGGTGGGCAGCGCCTGTCGGTGTGGACGGAACGAGGATGTTTGGTTATTAACAGAAAGGGGTGTAATTGGCATGTTGCGAGAGAATGTGAACTTCAAGACGAAGAGCCAAATCACCATTCCAAAAGAGTTTGTGGAGAGACTGGGTTTGAAGCCGGGAGACATACTTGAGGCACGGTTGGAAGATGGAAGGATCGTGCTTGTGCCAACGGTGGCTGTATCGAAGGATCAGACTTGGTATTGGGCTAGGGAGTGGCAGGCAGAGGAACAGGAAGTCAACGAACAGCAAGAGCGTGGAGAGATCAAAGGACCGATGGAACGGGATGAGGCATTGTCCGTGCTAGATGTAACTATTCAGGTACCCCCTAGAGAAGGCGATTCAGCCATTTGACGGAATTTTGGTTCGAGGCATGTTGGGTCACGGAGATGGCCTGCGGCCATCTCCGTCATCTTGTCATATCGGTCGGAGGCC
>JAJZZP010000168.1 GCA_021797515.1 Bacillota bacterium
GATCTATCGTCGCAGTCCCCGTCTCTATTAAGCCATCCCATGTTGCTTCACAGATCCTCACTTGCCCTTCTCCGACTACCTCACACCCAAAATGGCAGGATATTCCTGCCCATGGGTAAAGATTAGGTCGTAGACAAGGGTCATGTGGTCGCAATCGGCGCGCAACGTCTGATACCGATCGATGAGGTCTTCGGTTACGCTCTGAATTGCTGGCTGTCCGCTCGGTTTCCGGGATAGACTGCATGAAATAACGGAATGTTGAAATCCGTTGTGACCAACAGCGCCAACCCCACTGCCTTAAGGTCCTCCCGGTGTTGTTTCTGATGGCCCCGTTGGGCCAGTTCCGAGGCCGTTTGGGTGTCAATCCCGGGGTAAAAGTTGGCCTCATCGCAGTCATTGCGCCACCCTGCTCGAACCCACATTGCCACCGCTGGAATGCGTCTTTGCGCCTTGTCATACCGCTTGGCTCAATCGCCGAAAACCTCCGGATTTCGCCTTTGCCCCCGATAGTCCAGGTAATCGAGAAATATCTCGACACCCTTGGGCACCGAAATTTGGTAATGGAAATTACGGGTGTTGAGCAGCCGGAGGGACATAACCAAAAGGCCACTTCCAATTGAGACCGAACGTCGTATCAAAAAGAGGACCCGCTTTAGGATCTTGGATCTTGAAATATTGGTCATAAATGGCACGTGCAACAAATCCCGAGTCTGCCCCCCAATTCCCTTCCCGAATATAGACCAGAATCAATATTGAAGGATGCGGCATGGGGCCGTACGTCAAAAAGTACGCGTTATAGTTGTTCTGAGATACCACTTGAGCCGTACCCGTTTTCGAGGCAACAGGCACTGGCAATCCCGCCAGCGCACCATACCCGGTGCCCGACACGCCTTTAGCAATCGACGGATCCTGAGCCGACATTTCCATCCCCACATGAACGGTGTGAAAAATTGAATAGGGCACATTCAGTTTCCCTTGCACCACCGGGTTAATTTTCTTCACTACTTTGCCGCTGGGACTGGTAATTTCCGAGACCAAATGCGGCCAATAGAGTGTACCGCCATTGGCAATTGCAGAATCGGCGCGCGCCAAGGCCACCATCGTGTATTGGCCGATTCCCTGGCCAATCACGGTATTTAAATTCCATCCCCAGGTCCACGGGATATGACTTTCCTGCTGTAAAAGAGACGGTGAAGGGATAAGGCTGGTGGCTTCTCCAGGCAAATCAATGCCCGTAGGTTTGTTCAAGAGAAAGTTGTTCATCCATTTATCCATGGTGTTAATTCCCATGTCATATCCTAAAGTGTAAAAGAACACATCATCGGACAATCCAATTGCTTGCTCAATATTTAGCCACCCAAATCCATTGGGATACCAGTTGGTAAATGTCGGATCTTTGGGAAAGTATCCGGGGTCAAAAATTTCCGTCGTAGGATTAACGACACCAGAGGCCAGTGCCGCTACAGCCATAATCGGCTTAAATACCGAGCCCGGAGCAAAGAGGCCAGACACAGGCAGAACGTTAAACGGGCTCATAAGATTAGAATTTAATTGAGCAAAGTAACTATTTCGCGTCGTGGACCCTGGCAGTAATTTATTGGGGTTATATGAGGGCAAACTGGCCATTGCTAAAACATCGCCGTTATTGGGATCAATGGCTAACACAGCCCCCTGAACTGCTCCAGTGCTGTGGGAAAACGCCATGGTTGAATGGCGCATGGCTTTCATGGTATAGGCCAGCGCATTTTGGGCTGTTTCTTCCAGACGCCAGTTGATGGTCAAATGCAAAGTGTCCCCCGGGGTCGGCACCACTTGTCCCAACAGCCGCACCAGTTGCCCTTGTCGATTAACCTCAGCAAATTGGCCACCGGAATGCCCACGCAGATAGGATTGATACTCGGCTTCCAATCCAGCGGCGCCCACAATAGCAGTCGGCGAGTATCCTTGATATTGCTTTTCTTTCAGGTCTTGCGCAGATATCGCTGAAGTATAACCCAAAATATTTCCCATAATGCTGTTGTAGGGGTAATAGCGCACAGCCACTGGCTGAATGCGAATATTAGGAAGCAGGGACCGGTTTTCCTCTATGACCGTCATTTGCTGGTCGGTTAACCCGGACACAATCTCGACAGGTTGATAAGCATAAGCCTTGGCCTGTTGCTGAGCAATCAACTGTGACAAGCTCTTATTAGAGACCCCCAGATACTTGGCCAACGTGGCAACCTCAGACGCCGGCATCGTGGTTTGATTGTTCACAGGGAGATAATATAGTGTCCAGGATGGCTTAGAAGTTGCTACTACCGCACCATCGGAGGCCACGATATTCCCACGGGGCGCCGGCACCGGCAATTTTCGCAGGGTGTCCTGGCGTGCCAAGGCCTGGTAATGTGCGGCGTCCTTTACCTGCAAATACCAAAAGCGAGACGCAACAGCCAAAAAAGCCATGGTAATCATGGCAATTAAACCTAACGCACGCCCGGTTGGCTTTTTGGTGGGTTGTCCGCTTTCTTTAACCATACCATGCCCTCCTCATTTATATTAAACAACGCTCACGATAGGCCGGAGGTCACATTTGCTGGGTTCCCATAACCAATTCAATTAATACACCTCATTACTCAAATCGTGGTGGCGTCCGGAGTTTTTTAACACGCTCTGTTGCATTCAAAAATACCCATCGTGTCAACGCTTGCTAAATTCCTCCACCCATTATGACTACCTTGGGACCACTTCGGCAATCCCTAAATCGTGCTATACTAGAAACATCACAATGGGGAGGCGAAGTGCCATGAAGATTTTTTTCAACGATGAGACGGTGTTGGACTTTGATAAGGTGGGTGAAAATCTTCAAGATCTATTCCAAAGATTTGCCCCATTTAACACCATGGGAAACTTCAATACCGGGCATTTGGAACATCTTGACGATTTTGCCCTGCGGGCTCTTGAGAGGCGTTTAACGGCTCGCCGCGATACTTTGAATGATGCTCTAGACCTTATTCGTCAAGAATTTTCCCGTCGCCAGAGCTCACCGTCCGAAGACATCAAACCGGCAGAATAAATTGCCCTACCAAGTGTCAAGCTATGAGCGACACTGGAAAAAGGGGGCAAAAAATGGACAGCTTAACTCATTGTTGCTGCGATCAGTGCAGCCCGAACCATTGCAATGCACAGTGTTCTTGCGCACACGGAGCACAAGCTTGCACGTGTGACCGTTGCGACTGCGCCACCCACGCCTAAGTTCGCTTAGGGGAACCCATCGGGTTCCTCGTTTCTTGAATAATTAAGTAAGTGAGTTTACTATTACTCGTGAAACGGGGGGGTTCGCGATAGGTGGGGGAAAGTCCTTCAACGCCGCGTAAATTTCGGCCATTGATGTAGCCTACGGCGGCATCGTTGGATTGGTAGTGCCGGATATACTCGACTTGCCGATTGACCTCTGCATCGCTGGCCGTGTCCGATTCCCGAAGTGTCTGCTTGCGGATGACAAAGTCCTTCCGGTCATCCCGCGTGAAATCCTTTTGAATGAGACGGCTGTCCGCGCTCCCGAAATAGTTAATATTATCGGTCACGTCTTTGCCGATATAACCCAGGTTCCGCGAGTCAGGGAACGGAAAATCGTGGAATTTTTTTGGCCGTTAGCCCGACGGGTCCCAGATAAACCCCCGGTCAATCGGCACGCCTAGCGCATCTAAGAGGCGGCGCTGGTA
>JAJZZP010000171.1 GCA_021797515.1 Bacillota bacterium
TGTCGAGGCTCTTAAAGAGCGGTTGGAATGTGCCAAAAAACGGTTTCAATATTGGGTTTATCAAAAGGCCTCCCATTCCTTTTGCCAGACTACCGGCCTTTAGCGGCATTGCAACTCTGGGATGATGTCTTGACGTTCTTTGGCCAACATCAAAAATAGGCTTAGATTGATACAAGTGTCGAGCAGAGCGAGTGCGTTCTCGGCGGGCTTGCCAAGAGAGCATGAAAACTTTGAGTTTAGTGCCTTCTAGCCACCAAAGCTTCGCAGCATACCGCTAAAAATTACTCCGGTAAGCGATATAGAGCACAGCCATTGCCACCTTTAGCTTTAGCCCGATACATGGCAATGTCGGCATGTTTTAAGAGGGTTTCCGGGCTTGCGCCATCATCAGGGTAGACGGCGATTCCTATACTGGCGGGGCAGAGAAACACTCTTCCTGAAACCGACCACGGCTGTTGCAAACGCAAAATCAGTCGTTGGGCAATCTGGAGTATCTCTTCCACTGACGTTACATACGGCAAGACGACAATGAACTCGTCTCCTCCCATTCGTGCCACTACGTCCGGCGCCCGCAACCCTGCCTGCAATCGTGCAGCAACGCTTTGCAGCAGTTGGTCACCAGCGCTATGGCCCCACGTATCATTGATGTACTTGAAACGGTCCAAATCGATAAATAGTACCGCTACCATAACTCCACTGTTGGATGCCTCAGCCAATGCCCGCAACAAACGGTCCATCACCAGAGAACGGTTGGGCAAATTGGTTAGAATATCGTGGTGAGCCAAATGGTGCAGTTGTAATTCCATCGTCTTGCGGGGAGTGATGTCCCGGGCAATGCCCCGAAAGCCTATCGGATTTCCAACGTCATCGCGCATCAACGATACCGTGGCATCCAAATACCGATGCGTGCCATCTTTGCGAATGATTTCCCATTCTGCGGAAAAAGGATTTCCTGTCCGATACACTTGGTTAAACCTTTCATATAGTGCTTTGGCATTTTGCGGATCGGTATATTCACGATCATTAAGTCCGTACATCTCATCTTCAGGATAACCGAGAATTTCTACGAGTGCCGGGTTAAAAAACGTCAGATTTCCCGCTAAGTCCACTTCGAAATATCCGTCTTTTATTTCCTGAAGAATTGTGCGGTACCGCTGTTCGCTCCATGAGGCCACAGGACGAACCATCACCACCAAAGCGACAACCCGGTTTCCTTCTCGCAGGGGAATCCGATCCACTTCCACATCCAGGGCGCGCCGGACCGCCAAATCCCAGTGTTCTACGGCGTGGTAATCAGGTTTTCCGCTAGAGATTACGGCGTCGTCCTTGTCTTCGGGCAAAAACCGCTGGCGGCAAAAAAACTCCCCAACCACTCCGCCATCAATATTACGACAGGTTCCGGTCAATAGAAAAGAAGCGGCCACGTTGGCTTTTAAAATGCGATGGGCGATGTCAGTGCACCAAACAGCGGTCGGGTTTTCAGGATCAAAGAGATGAAGACCTAATGCCATGCCTAGCCGCATTCGTCGCCATGAGTTCCCTTTCGGTCTCCAACATGAATGATGCCCTTCCTTGGCTTTATCCTGTCTCCAAGTCATCTAGCCGCCCTCTCTCGTGTTCTGTGGGGCTGCGGTGTCGAAACTCTCGAGAAACTTTAACATCACTGTAACAATTCTCGGCCCAAATCTCCATAGGTCTTAGGTTTCGCGGTTGGAAGATTTTTCGTAGTTGTCCACCCTGACGAGTTTGCGTACCCTCTTCGAGACGAGACAATGACGGCTCAGGTAATCCGGGGTCATAAAATGAATGGAAGCCATCCCATCTTTTCCTAGGAAATAATGTGTGTTTTATGCAGGATTATCGTACTTTTTGGCAAATTATGACGTGTTGTCCAACACCCTCAAGGATCTGGTGAAAAGGAGCATGATGATGAGAAGACCGATCTTAGCCATGGTTTCCGTGGCCGTGTTATCTGTCGGTTTAGTTGGGTGTGGCACTCAGCAGTCTTCGGGCAATGGACCCGCACCCAGCAACAAACCGCAGTATGGTGGAACCGCGGTTTATGCCCTGCAAGAACAGACCTCGCCCAATTGGTTTTTCCCGTTAATCTCTCTATCTGCCGATACGGTGATTAATTTCCAAACCGATTTCATGATGTACAAACCTTTGTTGTATTTCAATCGGAATGATCAACTCGATCTGGCGCATTCCTTGGCCAAATCAGTGACCTGGAACAAGACCGATAATGTTTACACCATTGTACTGAATACGAAATGGCATTGGTCTAACAATACCCCGGTCACTGCCCAAGATGTGGTTTTTACCTGGGACATCATGAAAGCCGCTTCGGAACCCAACACCAATTACGCCTGGTCATTCTCCGGCGAAGGTTTTGGCGGCATTCCGAATACTTGGCAAAGTGTGGTGGCGGCGGGCCCGGATACGGTGGTTGTCACAACCACCAAACCCCGAAATCCCGAATGGTTTATTCGCAACGGTCTAGACGAGATTATCCCGATTCCCAAATCCGTATGGGACAAATATCCCAAAAACATGAGCCAAGAAATGTCATTTATCAACTCTGTGGCCAATTCTCCTCTCAATTCGGTTTATAGCGTGGTGGATGGACCGTATAAGTTGTCTTCCTATCAAGCCAATAATTACTGGGATTTTGTCCCCAATCCGAATTATGACGGGCACAAATCCTATTTGAGCAAAGTTGTTTTTCAGTACGAAACTTCGTCGTCTTCAGAGTTCACTGCCCTTAAGACCGGCACGGTGAATGTGGGCTATCTGGGAGTTTCTCTACTCAACGCCCGCAGTCAATTAACCCACGACAAAATGTCACTCGCCTACCCCTTAGGTTTTGATTATATGAACATTAATCTGAACCCTTCGGCTCCCAATGGCATTGGAACCGCATTCAACACCTTGCCGGTACGCCAAGCACTTCAACTCGGCGTTGATCAGCAAGGCATGATCCAGCACATTTTTCATGGCTTCGGGGTTATCGACGATTCGACCTTGGCTTCGGAACCGAAAACATCTTTCTGGAATCCAGCTTTAGCGAAACAACCCTATGCGTTTAATCCCGCACTCGGAAAGAAGATTCTAGAAAATGCCGGATGGCATGAAGTCAACAGGGTCATGACCAAAAACGGCGTGAAGTTGGAGTTCACCTTAGATTATGCCTCCGGCAGCCAAAGCGGCACGGATATGGTCGAACTCCTCAAACAAGACTGGGCCCAAGAAGGCATTGTAGCCAATCTAGTATCGGAACCATTTGATACCGTGGTCAGTTACGGACAAAGCAATGCCAACAAGTGGGCGGCGATAGACTGGGACCAAGGCAATTTGGGCGGTTGGACCTATGGCAATCCTTACCCTAGCGGTGGTGGACTGTTCGGAACCGGCGGTGGCGAAAATTCTGGCGGCTACAATAGCCAGCAAATGGACGCCTTGATTCAGGCGACCTATGCCCCGGGAACTCAGTCTCAAATTCTCCAACGGCTTTACGCTTATGAATCCTATGCAGCTCACCAGCTTCCCGGAGCAATTTTCCTGCCGTGGGAACCTCTCTTTAACGTGCACGCCGACAACATCCATGGAGTGACGTCAACATTCAATCCCATTGGTGATGTCATTCATCCCAACTACTGGTGGATATCAAAGTAAGCTTGGCTAAATTACGGCACGGCTCTTTCTTGCCGAAAGGGCCGTGGCCCATGTTAGCAACCTTACCGAATCCATACTAAAATTGCCAGACTAATGATGGCAATAACTGCCAGGTACGAAAAGTCCCACACCGTCACCGGCGTATCAAAATAATAGGTACGAGATCCCGATCGTTCGGCTGCGGGTCCTTTAAATCCTCGGCTTTCCATGGCCACTGCAACTCTCTCGCCAATACGAATGGCTTGCGTCATTAAGGGCAGCGCGTAAGTGGCGATGCGGGTCACACGCGAACGACGAATATCTTTCCCTCGCAGAGCACGGGCTTGCCGGATCTTCCGCCACTCTTCCTCAAAGAGCGGGAATACACGAATCCCTGCCAAAGTGCCATAACTAAATCGCGGCGGTACCCGGAAGTTCTGGGTCAGGCTCACCACCAATTGGGTCACATCAGTGGTCGATACATAGAGAACGCCAAATGCGACTGATGCCAGCATGCGAAATGCTAATACCAGCCCGTTATCCAGTCCGACCCAACTCAACCGATACCACAAAAACCAGAATGTCGGGGTATGGGGTCCAACCCGCGAATACGCGGTGAGGGTCCAAGTGTAGAGCGCAAAAAAGACCACAAAGGGTGACATTCGTTTAATAATTTGCCACGGGGTAAGCCAGGCGCCTGCCCATAGCAAAACTAGAGGGATCAAACCCAGCGCTATGCCCTGGTCGATGCGGCGGGCAAACATCGCAATTCCCATCGCCAAAATAGTGGTGAGGAGTTTCCATCCCGGATTAAGCCGCCCAATCGGGGATTGGGCCTGGCGACGGTCCACTTCAATAAAGCGATGACCGAGCGTGGGAGTCTGGATCACCCGTTCGTCTGGGGGATTGTTGGAATCCGACGTCACCATGAGGTGGGCCTGGGTCATGATATCGGTACGGTAAAAAAGATCCTGTGGAAGTCCATCAAAAATCATTTGACCCGCAACCAAAACCACAACCCGAGTGGCGTAACGCCATACCAGATCCATATCATGGGTCGTCAGCACCACTGCTTTTCCTTGTTCTTTCAAGGCCGTCAAACGAGTCATGATGTATTGCTCGGTACGCGCATCCTGACCAAACGTGGGTTCATCAAGCAAATATGCCAAATGAGGATCCCGCACCATCACCGCCACCGATAGACGGCGCTTTTGACCTTGACTTAAGGCAAATGGGCTCTGCTCCGCCTGTCCTTGCAACTCGAACTCCCGTAACAATTGTTGCACATCGTCAGGAATATCCTGGTCCACAAATCGGTTAGCCAACTCATCGGCAACCCGCTCAAAGATAAATTGATGCTCGGGATTTTGAAACCCAAAGGCCACCGGAACGACCAGATCAGGTTGAACCGAAGGCAGGGTGATGTGTCCTTGGGTTGGCTGGATCAGTCCTGCCAATAGACTTAAGACAGTAGATTTGCCGGAGCCATTGGGCCCAACAATGGCCACCAATTCTCCCGGGCATATATCAAGCGACACCTCTCGCAAGGCATAAGACGGAGACCGCCCCTGTTTTTTCAGACGTTTCCCCAGTCGTTTAGAGACGTAGGTATACGAAACGTTTTTTGCTTGCAATACTGGCTTCCCGAGGTGAACCTCCCCGGTCTCACGCGAACGAATTAGGCTTTCCCGATCAAATCCCGGTGATAAGCCTTCAGGAATCAATCCTTCCGCCATCAGCCAGTCCCATTGCTGGCGGATAACGTCCCTAGTGGTCCCTGCACTGCGAATCTGTCCGCGACGGTCAATGAGCACCAAGTGTGGCACAACATCCACCAACGTTTCAAATTTGTGTTCGATGATGAGCAAAGTACGGCCACTACGAATCAACTGCTCAATTTCGGCAAACACTTGGCTCGTGGCTTCAGGGTCAAGATTGGCTGTCGGTTCATCAAAAATCAGCAACTGCGGATCCATCGCCAGATCCGCCGCCAACGCCAACTTCTGTTTCATCCCCCCTGACAGTGCATAATTAGGGGCTTCGATATCAATCGCAAGACCCGCTGTGTCTAAGGCATGTCTAATGCGAGCGGACATCTCGCTCGGTCGGCATCCTATATTTTCCAATCCGAATGCAATCTCTTGCCCCACTGTCAATTGGCAAAACTGCGCTTCGGGATCTTGAAAAACATAGCCCACCGCTCCTGGTTGCTGTAAGATCGGCGCATGCCGTATTTGTCCGGTTATGTTGGCTTCCACTGATTGGGGAATCAAGCCTGCTAAGACCATGGCCAGGGTGGATTTGCCAGAACCACTCGGCCCTATCACCAGCACCGCTTCTCCCTCAAAGAGGGAGAAGTCGATGTTGCGCAATGCCGGGGCATCTTGCCCAGGGTAGGTGACAGTAAGCTGGCAAACCTCCACCCAAGGCTCCAACAACGCCGGTCGGGTGGTTTCAGTAATACTCATGACGCCTTGCCAATCGGTCGCGAAATGGCGAAATTGCGCAAAACGCCGGTGCGCTTGACGGCATCGCCCACCCATTTCGACAACAGACCTGATAAAATCGCGCCGCTGAGCATGGTCACTACAAGATATCCCAATTGTGTCACTATGGTATACTCATTGACTCCGTAGTAAAAGTAAGAATAGATGTAATTGCCAATGCCACCCACTGCTGTAGCAAACAACATCCAGGCCAGGCTGTACTTTTTATAGCCGCCCATCATAAACCCCAGTTCCACGCCTAATCCCTGGGCAATACCAATGGTAAATGCTTGGATGCCATAGGGACTTCCGAGAGCAAATTCCACAAAGCCCCCTATCGATTCTGCCAACACTGCAGCACCAGGGCGCCGAATGATATAGGGCACTATGCCTGCAGCAATCCACCATAATCCGTTAAATCCCGCAGCCACCACCGGATTGATACCGCTGGGCACAAATTTGTAGAGCAAGTCCCAACCTAAATAAATTGCGCCGCAGGCTGTCGCCAACACTGCGGTAACCACGATGTCTCGTAACTTCCACTGCATTGTCCCACTCTCCCCACCGTTCAAATTAAGGAGTGAGGGGTGTATAGACAGAAAAATCCTCGTTGCACCGCAAGGTGCAAACGAGGCTGAATTCCCGTCATGGCACTTTCCTCCCGCTGGCATTACCCAGATCGAGTTGAAAGGGTTAGTAGCCGCTAGCGGACTACTTCTCAGCCTCTTGGCACCCCTAGCACCGTTAATAGACAATTTGTCTACGGATTCATTATAACCGATTTGCCAAACCGTGCCTACTAATTTCTACGGGCCTTGCCTTGCCATTGCCGGCGAATGCGATATAAGAGGCGCCAATCGCGTTTCATGTTGGTCAGCACTGAGCCTAATTGCGCAAATGCCTCGGGACGCCGTCGGGAACCAAACACCCCATGCATCGCGAACCGACTGAGTTCCGTCGCCACTACCGTAATCGGATAGTACTTGATCAACAAGCGAAAGCGCGCTGTTTCCGCCTGTAAATGGCGTTCTAAGAAATGAAGCGGATCCGAATGACCTGGTTGATGCAGTACTCGGCTACTAGCCAGAAACACCACGCGATACCCAAGTTTTCTTATCCGGATACCAATCTCGGTATCGTCATGCCACTTTAAAGAAGATTCGTCTAAGGGCCAAATCGCCTCCAGACCATCACGACGTATGACCATCCCGCATCCCATCGGATAATCACAGTCCGTCCCTGAGAGATCCATGAGATCGCTCTCGCGTGACGGCAATGTATCCCCCCTATACCGATCATAGCCATGACCGCCACCGTCTAAAAACGATCCCGCCGCATTAATAACATAGCCTTGATCCATAAGCACGAGAGGGGCCACAGCCCCCACTCCAGGATCCCCGTTTAACGCCACTACCGCTTGAGGAAGCCATTGGTCTGTCGCCTGACCATCGGCGTCGAGAAACGCCCAGGCATCCCCTTGGGCCACTTCGACGCCCACGTTGCGCCCACCCGCAACCCCGTGATTTTCTGCCATAGTCACCAAGTGGATGCGGGGATTAATCAACGCCTTAGATTTAACCAATTGGACACTATTGTCGTCCGACCCGTTATCCACCACCACAATTTCCAATGGAGGTTCCACCAAACGGTTTAGGCTGTCCAAAGCGTTGCCCAACACAGACGCCCCATTGTAATTGACAATGATCACCGACACTGCTGACACGGCGAGCGAGCTCATAGGCGACACACCTCACGATACAAGGACGCATGTTCCTGCCAAGCCTGCTGCCAGGTGCCAACAGGGATGGTTGGCCGGACAGGGTGGGTTAACAAATCAAAGATAGCTTGGGCCCATTGTTCGGGATCCTTGGGCTCAATAAGCCGAATTCCTGCATCGTTCGGTAAATCACGGACCCCCCCAGTGGGGGTGGCTAAGGTCGGCACCCCATTAGAGATGGCTTCCATCACGGGCAGCCCAAATCCCTCATAGTGGGAAGGCATCACGTACAGTGACGCGTTCTGGTAATACCATAAAACAGCGCGGTCGTCTTGATATCCCATAAGGTGCACACGGTGCTTATCTTTCATTTCTTGGACTCTGGCATAAAAAGTATGGTTTTTCCAGCCACCGCCACCCACTAGCACTAAATGGTGGGGAACCTGAAACCGATCCACCAAGACGCTGAAAGCTTGCAGCAAAAACTCTAAATTCTTTCGTGGCTCAATGGTACCCACGTGAAGAAGAAAAGGCAGGGGAGCCGCTAATGGTTCGACTGCAACTATCTGTCGCAATCGATCTGAGCCTAGCGCAATGACCCGGATTAGGCTGTCATCAGTAGCCGGGAAGTAACGCAACACATCGGATTTTACTTCCGCGGAGGGTACGATGATGCGGTCCGCACGACCAACCGCATGGCGAACTACCCGCGTCAAATATTTCCGGGTATCGTCATTCACAGTCTCTCCAAAACGAAGATAGGCCAAATCATGAATGGTCACGACTGCCGGTATTTTTACAAAAGGAGGAAGGCTAAACGCTGGTCCATGAAAAACGGAGTAGTCGCCCTGACGAAGATGGATCGGCAATGCCACAGACTGCCAGGGCAGTCGGCCGATTCGGGGAACAGCCATTATGGAGGCATGGTGAGCAGTAAACGATAAAGGCACTAGGCGCACTGGCCCCATGGTGTCTTGCTGAGAGGCCTTGACCAACTCTTGGATATACTGCCCTACCCCAGCCAGTTCCTTTTGCACTGTCAATATTCTTGCATCGATGGCCACCCGCGGTACAGCCGTCATCGTTTCACCTCCTCCAATGCTTTTATGTACGCTCGATGAGTCAACTCGGCTGTCTTCCCCCAGGAAAATTGCCGTGCCCGATCAAGTCCGCGCTGACGCAGGTCATCTCGATATGCCTCATCAGACAGCAAAGTTTCAATGTGTTTGGCCACGGTGTGCGAGTCGGCAGGGTCGACCAAGATTGCGGCATCATTTGCCACTTCCGGCAACGACGCATGGTGAGCACAAATCACGGGACACCCTTGACTCATCGCCTCCAGCACCGGCAGCCCAAAACCCTCGTAATGGCTTAAGTACAAAAATACTATCGCCCTTTGGTACAGCGTTTGCAAATCATGGTCGCTGACCATGGCTTCAACAGCAACCCGCCGACCAAGTCCCAGGTCTCGTACCAAAGCCTTGATTTGTGTCAGACCATGCGGCTCAACCCCAACAATTTTTAATCTCAACTCTGGATTCGATACCAAGGCAAATCCCGCAAAAGCGGCCTTTAAGTTTTTACGAGGATCCAAAGCCCCTAGAGTGAGAACAAACGGCGGGTCCGACCAGCGGGAAGGCGATTGGCAGAGGGGAAATTTTCCGGCCAGCGGCGTAACCGCAATGTGGTTTAGCGGAACCTTTAGGGTCACCGCAATATCTTGTCGGGCATGTTCCGAAACGGTTAAAATTTGTAGCGCACGCGGAGCCAGTCGTTTCAATGCATTCATCCGGTAAACCCTGCTGATATGATGCCGAAGTGGAATCTCCGCGGGGAAATCCCGGCCCCGATGCCACTCGATTACGTCATGAACCGTTAAAATTTGCGGTGGCGAGGGTTGCAGTGGGCCAATGTTGGCGGTCCCATGCAGTAATTTGGCGTATCTGGCAGCCCGTGGCCATGTCCACTGCTCCCAAGCAAAGAAATTGACAGCGGAAACAATGTGCACCGGATATATTCGGCGCAAATCCGCCAAAGTTTCAGGGTCGAACAGCTTATCGCCGTATAACACAATCTGATAAGGAGAATGGATCGCACTCAAATGGGTAACGACTTGGTAAACGTACTCTCCCACCCCGCGTCTGGGACTCCGTAACCCATAGCGGGCGTCCACCGCAATCACCGGCTTCATTTGATTTGCCACTGGTGCGGCAAAACTAAAAGACCCGGGGTCTTCTGCATAGCTTGTACAGCAAACCGGATTAAGGCCCGCCATTCCGCCAGCCGTCTCCCATTTTTATCGTACACCGCCGCATCCACTTCATATTGCCCACTTGTCAGATACAATTCAGGCAATTGCACCCGAATCTGTCCCGGCCCGGGAGCAAAGCGCATGGATTCTCCGTCGAGCATCGAAGACAAACTGACAATTTCTAACCCGTCAGGACGCCTAATGGTATAGGAAAAATGGCCCTCCATTTCTACCCCGGTTTGGTTATCAAATAGTGTAACTATGACCACGGCATCCCCGGACTGAATACTGTCGACACGGCGAGAGCCGGTCTCAATATATGCCTCGTTCACGATGAACGTCGTGTCATAAGTAGTCTCTTGAACTGGTTCTTGCGCACCGAAGCTGGCATTTTGATCAATCATGCTTTGCCGATAGGCAAACACCACATCTCGTGGATTGCCGACGATTTGCATTTCTCCTCGGCTAATCCATACCGCGCGATCCATCAACCGCTCTATCGAGCCCAAATCATGCGATACCAAGAGAATGTTGGTGCCACTGCGTTTCATAGTAAATATCCGGTCCATGCACCGTTGCTGAAACGCCTCATCCCCAACCGCCAACACTTCGTCCACGATTAAAATTTCGGGATCCACACTGGTCGCCACCGCAAATCCCAATCGCGCTTGCATTCCCGACGAGTAATATTTGACCGAGGTGTCGATAAACGGACGAATATCGGCAAATTCGATAATCTCTTCCATTTTGGCATCGATGGCCTTGCGACCCATGCCCAAAATGGATCCATTGAGGTAAACATTTTCCCGACCAGTAAAATCTGGGTGGAATCCAGCACCCAGTTCAATCAGTGCCGAGACCCTTCCGGAAACAGCAATAGAACCTCGCGAAGGTTTCATAGTCTGGGTCAAAATTTTCAGCAGGGTGCTTTTCCCTGACCCGTTGTTGCCAACAATGCCAAAACTGGTGCCATGGGGCATATCGATAGTAATGTCGCGCAGAGCCCAAAACGGTTCACTCCTGGGTCTTTTGCTCCGAGGTTGGGGAATCATCCGTAACAAGAGGTGCCCCACGCTATCAGCCCGGTCTTTTTTTATCAGAAACTGTTTCCATACGTGGTCCACGGAAATCGATGCCACCTACATCACCTCCGCGAACAGCGGCTCCACACGCTTAAAA
The DNA here is from genome assembly GCA_021797515.1 of Bacillota bacterium. Taxonomy (GTDB): domain Bacteria; phylum Bacillota; class Sulfobacillia; order Sulfobacillales; family Sulfobacillaceae; genus Sulfobacillus_C. The sequence continues at coordinate 11,288 of JAJZZP010000171.1, forward strand.
AGCGCAATGCCGCCTAAAAAGACAAACCCGGTCCAAGCAATGGCCACCCATAAATATTCCGGGTGCAAAACATGGCCAGTGAAGATGACGTTGCGTTCCAATTCAATCATGGCTCCTACCGGATTGATCAGCAAAATAATTTGCAAAGATTGGGGATGACCTGACAGACGATACATTACCGGCGAAAAGTATAGCCATACCATTAATAGCAATCCCATCAACTGAGTTACATCCCGGTAGAGCACATTCAATGCTGCCACCATGTAGCCAATTCCCAATGTGAAGAACATTTGGATCATTAATATCCCAGGGATCCAAAGACTTGTCCAATGCACCGGCACCCGGTAAAGCAGGATAAACACCACCAAGACCCCAAGCGAAAACAAAAAATCAATGAAGCGCGCCAGAACGGCAGCCGTCGGCAGCACGATCCGAGGAAAGTAAATCTTGGCAAGCAACGCAGCATTGCCCGACACACTTCCTACCGCTGACATTACCCCATTGGCAAAAAAATTCCAAAAAGTGAGTCCCCCTAAATAAAAGACCACATAAGGGATTGGCTTGGTGGATACATGAAAAATAACCCCGAAAACAAAACCAAAAATGGCAGCCGTAACCAAGGGATTGATAATGGCCCAATAAAGGCCGAGCAATGAGTGTTTATAGCGAGTTTCCACATCTCGGGACGCTAAATTGCGCGTCAATTCCACCCATAAACCGGCGCCTTGCAGTCGTTTGGCGAGACGGGTCCACCACTCCCAACGACGAATAGTACTCGTCGACGCGTTCTGCACCATTGCCCTCCTTCCCAAATGTTCCGTTGTTGTACACCAGTGGACTGGATCGTCACCCGCCGAGCGACTGAGGCGGCAACGGACGGGTCAGTTGAAACAGCCACACCCCCGCCGCATGATACCGTATATGGCTTTTCCCAGGAGATTTGGCGATATTGAGCCATGCTGTCAAAATGGGCGAGGTGCTGTATCCATCACTGATTTCAGGATTCAACAAAACATAGGTATGATTCGGTATAGTACGCGAGGTAATGACGGTGGTAGGCCAGTTGCGAACGGTCACCCCGCGGTGCGGCAAGATGTAACTTTGACTGACCAAAAGGGAAGACTTCGGTACCAAGCTTAAGGCAGCCGCAATTTCCGCGCCATTGGCTGGCCGAGGCCGCCAAGTGGAATGGTACAAATATGCCCCCATTAGTACCACCCAACCGCTGGACCACAGAAGTGCCCATTTGCCAAGACGTCCTGTGATAGAATCACAGGACAATAAAGCCATAGCCCCAAAGGCCGCCAGCAAGGCACTGTGATCGGTAAAGGGAGAGGTATCAGCAACAGAACCCCGTGCAATATTCCACGCTAGCACCCCTCCGGCCAAGAGCCACCAATGGTTTAATGCCGAGCGGCGCCGAAATAACGCTCCGGCTGCTACACTCGGTGGCAGCAGCGCCCATATTAGATAGAGCACGGTGCGCAAGGATAACCGCCCAGCCCAGGCCCAATGCGGCAGTATCAGCCCTCCGTGCGCCAGAGACCAATAGAGCACGGTAAACGTCAAGTCAGCTGCACCGAACCAACCACTCTTTTTACTCAATAGTAATCCGATCCCGGTTAACACCAAAGCACCCGCTACCGATATCCCTAATCCGGTCATCAATACCAGCATGATCCCGAAGCCCCACCAACTTTTCTTGAGTGCAAACCAAACCAGCCATAGCAATAGAGGGGCCGCCCACACCCCTGGATGGAAATCATAGATGTTGGCGGCTATGAGCGACGGGTATAATAGATAAAGAGAACTGATAACGGCGCTGGTGCGAGGTTCTAACTGCCACAATTGACCTATCCGGTACACAGCCAAGGCTCCGCTTCCCACCACCAGAGCACTTAAAAAAAATAAAAAGCCTACTCCTAACACACTGGTCAAAGGTGCCAATACCCAAATGATCCAACTGTGGTTTGACGCAATCGCTCGGGTTAGCGGGTTGGTGAGCAAATCTTTTGACTGTCCGTGCGTGATCAGGCTAAATGCCGCCAAGTATCCGCTCAAACTATACCCATGGACGACATAAAGACTATAGCGAACTGCCGCAAGCGTGGTTACCACCGCCCCGTACGCCCAAACCCATGCCCACCTGGCGAATCGGTCCGGTTGCAACAAGCTGCCCTGACCACTTCCGCGAGTTGTCGCAGTACCGTCATGTAAAGTAGAAATCATAGCGCCTCATTCTATCGTGCGATGGAATCCTTGACGCATTGATCCTGCCACAAGTCGAACACTGTCGCAACCGTTAGTCGATCATGACGATCTTTGGAGAATTGACCGACTGCCTGAAGCTTGGTATCTTGTGAGAAGTCCGATAGCAAAAAAGGAGGCCGTGCCGATGGGTCTTCCCACCGTCAGTATTGTCATTCCCTGTTATAACCAAGGCCCTTTTTTAGGTGAATGTCTGGCCTCGCTAAAGTCTCAAACCTATCCGGCAAATCTAGTCGAAACCATTGTGGTAGATGACGGATCCGGACCAGATACCAAAGAGACCATTTCCCGGCTAGCGCAACAATATGCGTTCCATTTAATCACCCAGGTCAATGGTGGTTTGAGCCGCGCCCGCAATGTTGGGATTGCCTATGCCTCAGGTGACTATATACTTCCCCTGGATGCCGATAACTATTTATCAGCAGACGCGATTGAACTGCTAGTTACCACGATGCGCGACAGTCAAGCAAAAGATCCCCACGTAATGTTTGTCTATCAGGACAAGGTTCTGTTTGGTGTCGAAGAATCATACGTTCCCCACCAACCGTATAACTTGTACCGGTTGCTGAGCGATAACTTTGCTGATGCCTGCAGTTTGCTGGACCGCCGAGTGTTTGATTGGGGTTTTGCCTACAACGAGACGATGCAGCAAGGTTACGAAGACTGGGAATTCCACTTGCGTCTAGGTCTCTATGGGTTCATTGGCCGCCGCCTCCAAGGCCAAACCTTTTTCTATCGCCGCTGGGGGTATTCGATGGTCAATAGCGCAGACAGGACTAAAACACAACTCATGGCCAAAATTCACGACGAATTGGCCTCCGTATATTTCCCACCCCACCAACGGGAGATTAAACGAAAGTGGTCGCCCGGGGTTGACATTGTCGCTCCTGACGTGTTAGTCGAGGCGCAATCTTTGATGGACAGCAAAGTCGTTTCCCTGACCGATGTGGAGCATCCATTTGCCGAAAAGGATCTCCTAACAGCCAAATACCTGTTCTTTGCAGCCCCCGGATTCACTGAGACCCCAAACGATTCCGCTCTCATGGAAAAATTGGCACTAACCTTGGAAATGCGGCAGGATATTCACGTCATCCTACTCAAACGTGGCGAGATGACCCTCGGACGGTTTCTTCGTTCCCGTTTTGTCTTTGCTGAGCTTCCTGTGCATGAATCCCACTGCACCTGGGATCAGCTGGATCCGATGATTGCCGCTAAAACCGATGTGTATGTATGGGACATGGAAAATCAAACCCTCATTACCATCTCCCAGTGGCAAGTTCCCCCTGAACGCCGCATATCGCGAGCCATTAAAAACTTCGGCAAGCGCCATGTGGCACCCCGCATTGGTTTTGATACCGCGTATCAACTGTTTTATCATAGCTACCGGGTATTTCAACTGTCTAAGCGAGCACTGCGCCCGCACCCCCGAACGAGGCCGCCACAACCCATGGATGGCCCGGAAACTGGCGAACATTTCGACCAGGGATTTCGCCATTATACAGATATTTTGTTTTAAGGGCCAATGTTTCACCGCCCCCGATTCCTGTAAGAGACTAAAATGTTGCAAGGAGATTGTGCATGAAGAGCCACCTGTGGTTTTCGGAAAACACCGATGTCCCTACCCAAAGTCCTTGGGTAAGTGGGCATCGATTGCGCCATGGAATTTGGCCAAAAGACCCCTCTCCAGAAGAGATACACTATGTTGCCGATGTCAAATCACGTCTCGCAACATATTCAGGGTGCAAAATTGGGCTGTTGGACCTGGATGATGAAACCATTTGGGACGTATCCCGCGCAGTGTCGCGGCAGGTGGACCTCTACCTATGGAATACGGCCTCTACCATCGGTGCCCCTCCATCGATGGTACATGACTTAGCCTTTGAAACTCCCGCCCCTGGATCCTGCGATGTAATTGTGGTCGGTTATCGAATATGGCAGGCACTGCCTGGCATTGCCGAGTTTGCACTTGGGGCGCTAACATCCAGAGGAGCAATCCTCATGCCATCCGCAACAGATCTATCGTCGTCGGCGCTCGCCATGGACAATGCCCAAAGCACCCCCCATCTTTTTGTGTGGCGTCGGACCCGAATCAACTTACTCATGGTGGCACCCGGACTCGTCGCAGGCGGCGCCGACCGGGCCCTCATTGACTTAATTAATGGCCTGGATTCCAACCAATTCAATCTCTACTTGGCCACCACTGAGCCTCAATCCAATATCTGGATTAAACATATCCTAAACCGAGTCACAGAATATTGGGATATCGGTTCGATGGGAACTGACCATTTGATGCGGCAAAACATGTTGCAGCATGTGGTGATGACCAAACATGTGGATCAGATGTACATTATGCACTCCCAAATAGGGTTTGATATTCTGCCTTGGCTTAAGGCCCATACCTATGTCAAAACTATTGCCCAGTTTCACCTGGAAGAACCGGGAGGGGGATGGATCCAGTATGCCCTCAGTCGCTATCAAAACCTGATTGATCGGATTGTAGTAATTAGCCATGACTTGAAGCAGCAGCTAATCGCCAAGTATTATGTTGAACCCCACAAAATCTCAGTGGTGTACTTAGGCCTCGCGGTACCTGATTCGCCAACCCCTCCCCCATTGCCTGCATCCGCAGGTGAAATCCGGATTTTATATCCGGCTCGACTGGATCCCCAAAAGGCTCCGGGGCGAGTCGTTGACATTGCTCAGATGCTCCAACTGCAACAGATTAACGCCATTATCGACGTTGTCGGCAGTGGTTCCTTGGAAACCGATTTGCGGAACATGTTGCGACGCACTCGATTGGAATCAAAGGTCTTGTTGCACGGTGCCGAGGATCCGGCAAAAATGCGGCAATGGTATCAAAAGAGCCATGCCGTCTTACTAACCAGCGACTACGAAGGATTGCCCCTGGTCATTTTAGAAGCAATGGCCGAAGGCCGCCCCGCCATCGCCCCCGATCTCGGGGCAACCCGGGAAGTGATTACACCAGATACCGGATTTTTAATTCCAGAGCCCTCAAACATTAGTGCCTATGTCCATGCCATCGATGAATTGGCGCATAATCCCCGTCTAGTCGAAACACTTGGTGCTGCAGCGCACCGCCGTGTTCAGCAGCAATTCGATCCTCATGACACCCTCAAGAAATACCAAGAGATATTTTTCGGTCTGACTCGTCCGGTGACATGAGCTCAGCAATGTTCATACAATCTCTCTCGCCGCCGGGTCGGTCGGCCGGTGGTGACGCACCGGGACCGCCTCCTCCGTTTTGATGCAGAGCTTGTATTTGCGATTTGCTCTGCCACTCTTATTCGGCAACCTGCTCCGAAAATCCCAGAGCACGATGTGGGCATCATAGAACAAGCCCCCCGTATCGGTATATTGCGCGGGTCAAATTAACGTTTTTAGGCGACGGACTTGAACCGATGAAGCTTGAGGGTCAGCAAGGTATCGAGTCGTGATTGATGCTCTGTCGACGTGTTGGCCAAGCACGTGGAGATCGCATCGCAAAACTCGGGAAACTTCTTGTAATAGTGGGAGCGGAGGCACTCCGCTTTGACGAATGTCCCGAAACGTTCGATGAGATTCAGATTGGGCGAGTAGGGAGGCAAAAAGAACAGGGTGGTCCCGAGGGCGGCGGCTTTTTCCCGTACGAAGGTATTGCGGTGATAGGCCGCGTTATCCAAGACCATGGTGAGGGGAAGTCCCTGAAATTTCTTATGGATCATGGCGAGCAATGTGGCCACCGAAGTGGAGTGGAGGTAGCTGGTGTTGGTGAATGTGTGAGATTGCTGGCAAAGCGCCTAAGACGTTAAAACGTTGGCGTCCCGGCGAGGTGGGGACAAATATCTGTATCAGACACCGCAAGCAGCCCAGAAGGGCGCCCACGAAGAATACGTGGCGCAGGCCCGCTTGGGCTTCCGCGAGACTCACGGTTCCCGTGGCTCGGTGAGAAAGGTCTCCTGGACCTCGGGATTCGCTTTGGAGGGAATGGGTGCGACTTTGTGGTATTGCAATCCCACCCGGTGAAGATATGCCCGCACTGGACTCGGGCTTTTTTGCAGTCCGGTGAGCGTCTGGATCCGTTGTTCCACTTCCCGGGCACTGCAGGGCAGCCGCCGCGATGCGGCGTAAGGCCACCAGGCATCAGGTGACGCCGGATCAGCGCCGGGGAGTGGTCGGTGTGCCGCTTATCTCCTCCATAAACACGCCCTTTTAGACTATCCGCCAGCCTTGGCACGGGGGTGGCCGATTGCCAGCGGCTATTGAAGGCGTCCGCCGTCACCTCATTAAAGATCGGTTTGACATTACCGGAGCCCGCTGGAGCCTCGCCGGCGGTCTAACGCTCCGAGCTGTCTGGAGCAATGGCAATGGGTCGACCTACTGGGCCTTTCACCTGGCGCAAGAACAACAGGGAGCCCATAGTGCCCGGTACGCCCCCGGCACCTTTGCCCAGGCCGCTTAGTCGAGCACCGTGCTCACGGCAGGGCCGGCCGTAGCCGCCTCCACGAGGCGGCGCTGAATGACGCGTAACCGTTCCTCGATATCGGCACTCGTGCCGCCCGTGGCCCTAAAGAGCGCCGCCCGCAAGGCGGCGGTCTCCCTGGGAGGACAGGCCTGACAGACCGTCAGCTGAGGCCTGGGGTCGTTTTGTTGCGCTCATGTAGTCCTCCATTCTCTCATCGCATGAGGAACTCTGTAACGTGATTCGGAACGTGCGCTCCTTTGAGTTGGTTAATGGTCAGCTATATGGTGCGACGATGCTCCGGTGCTGAGTATCTTCTGCAATTGTTGGTATGTTTCGGACAGGTGTTCATTAACCACCATGACATCGGCCAAAGCCTGCACTGTCCGAGATTCTCCCTCAATAGCTCGCAAACGCAAGATCATTTCGTCAGCCAGCGTACCCCGGTTTTTGAGGCGCTGACGCAGACTATCTGAGGATGGTGGTAGAATGCCGACAATTGTGACTTGGTCCGGCCACAAAAGTTTTACCCGTTCCGCCCCACCATACCCCAACGAAATGAGCGCTCTGTGTTCAGATTGGAGAGCCCGTGATAATTCCCGAACGAGTACCCCATAACGATGGCCGTGAATCCATTCGCTTTCGACAAATGCGCCTTTCAAGTCCCGGCTGGTAAATTCATCCAATGTAAAAAAGAAATAGTCCCGTCCCGGAGTTTCAAAGGGACGCGGGGCGCGCGTCGTACAGGTAATGATGCGATCCGCAAATCCGTCGCCCTGTGCCATATTAGCAAGTGTGGTTTTTCCCACGCCGCTCGGCCCAATCAGGACGAAAATTCGACCCGTCATAGTTCTTTCCCCCAAAGATCCTCATAATCGTAACGTATCGATTTTGGTACACCTTGGACCAATTGTGCGGAAGGTTCATCCCGCGGCAACTCATCAAGAGCGTCAACGGGAACCTCAGAAATAGCCAAAAGTAGTGCGGCAACAAACCGATGGTGACCATCAATTAAGCAGAAGTGTCCTTGATGCTGCAGGACTTTAAAGGGACGATTAAGATCAAATCCCTAGGACCGGATCGTATTAACAACGGACCGAATATTGCCGATCATTTCACTAAAAGTCTGTGTTGGGTGAACAACGCGTGGATCAACGTATCGTAACATCAGTATCATCACCGCTTTCCTGAATGGGTTCAATCGTTACCCGACCATCATCCGAAACTCGCCAAATAATTGTGCTACCCTGGTGCAAGTTTAAAACCTTTCTCACCACTAACGGTACCGTCGTTTGAAATCGTGGTCCGGTTACTGAGGTGGCTTTCGTTGTACTCATAGCACATTGCCCTCACTCTAGAATTTCTTGATATTCTTGATTATATCATGGTCCCTCGTAACAATCACAAATTCAGGCCCAAATATACCGCATCCCGTTCCTCGCGGTGAATGCCGATGTAGGCGAGGGTCGTACCTGGGGAACTATGGTTGAGCAAGTCCTGAATTACTGACAGATTAACTCCACTAGGAAAGGCCCAGTATCCAAACGTTTTGCGCAACGTGTGGGTGCCAATGGGATCGGTGGTCCCCGCGAGTTGCGCGGACCGATGCAAAATGGCCCAAGCCTGACCGCGTTGGAAGGAACCGCTAGCCGAGCGCGACGGGAAACAACGAATCACTCAGGATAGCCTCGGGGTGAGTCCCCAGATAGGAACCTAAGAACTGCTTGACACTGGTATTCAGGGGGAAGTCCTTGCGTTTGCCGGTTTTGTGTTCGACGACCCGGATGCGATCCTGCCATTAGGCTGAGGCATTCCCGGCATTAATGTCAGAATAGAAGGAATTGTCCACGCAAAGGTAAATGGGATCCTCTGTCGAAGAGATGGTTGGTAACCAATTTCGGAACGAGGAGGATCCCCATGATTCGATGGGGGTCTCTCACAAATTTTTTCAGACGCACGGGCGCTTACGCAAATCGCAGCGCACCATCCCCGCCACCCGGCGGGATTCTGTCGTGTCGGGTGGCGCCTATTGCGGCGGCGAGCACACAGATCCCTGGTATTCGCCGATCGGAACAATCGATGGGTGAACACCGGAGAAACCGGGTCGGTCGAGGACCTGGTAACGACTTTACTCAGCCAGTTTGGCTGGTAAACAGTTGCCCCCTTGCAGCGAAGACCGTGGGATTGAACACCCAATAAGGGAACGAACTTGCGAAATTGAGTACTTGGCTTTAAGGATGGCCGCTTTGCCTTGTTGGATGGAGCACCATGTGGAAGGATCGTTTTTCCTTGGCAAATAGTCACATGAAGGGTGTCCTTGAAGTATGCCGCCGACTTAGCTTTTATTGACAATCGCATGTCACAAACGTTATCCTGATTTCAATTCACCCACCACTCATCAAGATAGACTGAGGGATCGGCCCGATGACATCTGGGCAACCGTGCGAAGTGCGAACCGCGGTGCCAAATCCGACGGCCGTTGTGCCGATAGATGAGAGACACCTTATCCTGCAAGCTCTCCTTCTGCAGTTTTTTGTTTAACTGGAGGCCTTAAATGAACTCATCATTCATTACTGCCACATATCAGGTGCCCTGGTCCGACAATCTTGCCGAACGGGCAGAATCAATAGCCATTGGCATGACAATAGGTTCGTGGCATGATTTACATCCTTCACGACAAGTCGAGTTACAGCAATTTCTCGGCGAAGTAGCCGATATTGACCACCCAACGCCCAATATTGGGTTATTTAGCATCCGGTATCCCGTACACAACTTTAAACCAACCATTACTTCATTGCTAACGGTGGTTTTCGGCAGACTTTCACTTGATGGGCAGATTCGGCTGGTAGGATTGGATTTGCCTGAAGCCTTCCTCCAGCAGTTTCCCGGTCCTAGTCACGGGGTGCCCGGACTTCGGGCAAAATTCGGAATCCACCACCGCCCATTTGTCATGTCAACCTTTAAGCGTGAAAATGGTGCCACTCTCGAGGAATTTGAAGAAACATTTCAGCAGCAAATCGATGGCGGTGTGGACTGGGTCAAAGATGATGAATTCTATTTCTGTGACGATCCCGCGCCATTGCTTCAGCGAATTGCCATTGCCCAGAATTTACTAGCAGATCGGGCCGATCGGTCCGGACAACTCGGTTTTTATGCTCCCAATCTTACCGGAACTCCGCGAGAAATTTTGGACACAGCGCATCGTGCCTTCGATGCCGGAGCCCAGGCATTTCTCATTTCCCCTTTTGTGACTGGACTCGATATTCTTGTGCAATTGCGACGCGAGCAGATAGACGTTCCTTTCATAGCACACCCGGCATTTGCCGGAGGACAGGTGGCACCACATACCTGGGGTGTGGCGCCGGAAATTTTGCTGGGTCTCTTGCCGCGCATCTCAGGTGCCGATAGTGTTCTCTTTCCTTCCCCCTACGGGGCCGCGGCGATATCTCGTTCAGCCGCTTTGGCTATTCATCACCGCTTGTCCGAATCAGGCCCGTTTCCCGAGGTCATTTCTGGACCTTCGTCCGGTATCCACTTAGGCTTGGTGGGACAGTTAGTAGAAGATTTTGGCTATGACATTGTGGTCAATGCCGAAAGTGCCATTCACGGACATCCTCATGGCACTACGGCTGGTGCTCGAACGCTAATGGATGCGGTTCTGGAAGTGTGCCAAGGCGATGCCTAGCCCGACGCCAATTACTGAGTAGATTTGTAGACTGAAAGAAGGACGGGTTGCCATTTATGATCCAGCGCTACACATCGCCCAAATCGATATCTCCCGCTGACAGGATAAAGGCATTGCCGCAGCAATTTTTCGCCCAGATGGTAAATAAAGCCGAAGTGTTGCGGCAGGCAGGCTATGACGTGATTAATCTGGGTCAGGGCAATCCCGATCAAGCCACACCGGGGAATATTGTCACCGCACTACAAAGTGCTGCTATTGATCCGACGTATCACAAATATATTCCCTTTTCCGGACTTCAATCCATGAAAGCCGCCGTCGCCTCGTGGTACCACTCGCGTCACGGAGTCACAATCGATCCGACACGTCACGTCGCCATCCTCATCGGCAGCAAGATTGGATTACAAGAATTATCGCTAGCTTTGCTTAATCCCGGGGATCGAGCCATGGTTCCCGATCCTGGATACCCCGACTATTGGTCGGGAATTCGTTTGGCAGGCGCTGATATGATATCCCTCCCACTTACGGCTGACCTTAATTTTCTTCCGGATTTATCCTACTGGGATCCCAAAGCTAAGTTGGCGTTCCTCAACTACCCCAACAATCCCACTGGACGATTGGCGTCAGGAGAAGTTTTTGATGAACTTATCGACTTAGCGGCCCGGGACGGCATCACTTTGGCACACGACCTGGCCTACGGCGACATCACATTTGATGGCAAACACGCCGTAAGTTTGTTGTCACGCCCTGGGGGCGTTGATGCCGGGATCGAATTTACCACGGTTTCCAAATCTTATAACATGGCAGGCTGGCGTTTAGGATTCGCAGTGGGAAATCCAGAGATTCTCCACTACCTGGAAATCCTGCAAGACCACTTGCATTGCAGTCAATTTGGGGCCGTGCAAGAAGCCGGCATCGAGGCTCTTATCGGTCCGCAGGACTCTGTAAGGGCACTAGTCAAACTTTACCAATCACGACGGGATTCCTTTATCAACGAAGCCCAAAAATTCGGATGGCAGATCACACCGTCTGAAGGAAGCATTTTTATGTGGTGTCCGGTGCCAACCAAAGAAACGTCCGTAGAGTTTGCCGAACGCGTGTTGGCCAAGGAACAGGTAATTTTGGCCCCCGGTACCGGGTTTGGCCCCGTTGGGGAGGGCTATGTGCGAATTTCGCTGACGGCTTCCACCTCCCAACTCACTGACGCCGCGCAGCGGATCGGACGACTGATTTGATCGGTCCGCGACAAAGTCATGCCAAAGGCGTAAAATAAGGGGAAAGGAGGGAGAGATGACCATGAAGCGCCTAATTATTATCATCGGGATCATCGCCAACCTGGTGGTGCCAGGCCTTGGCACCTTGATGATGGGCAAATGGGTATCGGGCTTCATCCAATTGGCACTTATCGCCGTAATTTGGCTGGTAGGCGCTATCACGTTCGGACTAGCAGGGTTTATCGTGGTGCCATTGCATGGATTGGTATGGCTTTGGGCACTGGGCGGAGGAGTTTGGACGCTAATCAAGACGCCTAAGCGAGAACTGCCAAGCGGCGGGTATTAAAGACTTAGAGCGGAAATCGGGCTGCTTATTGCCAAGGAGTGGTCCCAATACCACTCCTGACCACTTTTCCCTGTCGGCTCCAAATTTTGTGGACCGTAACGACGGTGAGATCTTTCGTGAAAATCTACCATGGCAAATACGGGCCTATTTGATGTCGCTCTGCCAGAGAGCATTTCGGTGGCGCCGTTGAAAACGGCGCGCCCCGACGCCCGACTGCTGTTGCCACCGCCGTTGCCGCGCACTCCCGCACTTCGGCCCACCGGGCTTGAACACAACGCCGCGCATTCCCCTTCCCTGGCGAAGCCGGGAGGGGGTCAAGCGGGTAAGTCCGTAGGACGCATAAGTTTTTTTCGTCTGCTTAACACATCACGTGCCTATAAAGAATGAGATCC
>JAJZZP010000146.1 GCA_021797515.1 Bacillota bacterium
ACCGACATAAGACATGCGAAGCCTGCGGCTTCCACGCACAAGTCGCGGAACCAGGAACATCCCGGAGTGATCCGAGAAACCCCCACCTCAACCCGACAGGGTTAGGTGGCGGGAGAGTTCATGATAGCCACTATCCGTGCGAAGCATAGAACCTTGCCGCGCGTGTCCGCTCAGTATCTAAGGCCTGGCGGTGCCGTCCGCGGGTTTGCCGCCGACCTCGCGGTGAGAGGGACTATTTGTGGATCCAGTGCGTGGCTACATCGCATCCACGCCGCGACGGGGACGAACTGTTTCCCTGGTGACCTCTAAAGCCACCAAACCATAGCTATCAACCCTCAGCAGAGCCTGGCCCTTTTTATCCTATCAGTAACCTTCCACTTCTTTTTCCATCGGTCCAGCGTTCGGAACAGGGGGGTACCGCACTTGACAACTGTAAAACCACGCGGTGGTGATCTAGAATGTATGTCTCTCCTTGTGGAATTCCTTGGGATCAGAAATTGCTCGTGTTACAGGCAGGTCTGAATCAATGCATAATGCCTTGCAATTCGGGGGACGCTAACCGAGGCCTGTAGAAGGGAGGCGACCCTTGTCGAGAACCAGTCAACATGCCACCGTCCACGCGCTGATCCAGCATCTCAAGCAGGTGGATCAATCCCTGGCCGCATGGATTGATACCGTGCAAAGCCCCGATCACGACCCAGTGATGGCCGAAACTACGCTCGCCGAATGGTGCCGTGTATTTACCGCGTTACAGACCACGAATGCCGATCTTGTGGTGCGTCGCGTGACGCCCCCCGTATCTGGCCCTCCCGTCCTTCTGGTGTATCTGTCGAGTCTGGTCGATGAGAACCGCCTAGCCAGCGCACTCCCCCAGGGGTCTCTGGGCACGCCAGAGAAGGACTCTAGCATAGCATTGACGGGATGGGGAGCGGTTCCCGTGACCCGAGCATCTTGCTGGGGGGCGGTAGTGATGGGCTATTTGGCTGGAAAGGTGGTCGTGTTTGTCGAAGGTTTTCGGGGCGCCAACCTCGTAGATCTGGCTGATCCTCCGGCACAAGCGGTGGGACGTGCCAATACGGAGCAAAGCATCCGGGGTCCCCAGGAAGGGTTTGCTGAAGTCATGGCGGTGCAGCTGGGCCAATTGCGCCGGCGCATGCCGTCGCCGGATTTGGTGGTGGAGGATCTGATCCTGGGCCTGCGGATACCGAATCATTTGGGACTCGTCTACCTGAAGGATTTAGTGCAGCCGGATCTGGTGGCGGAAGTCAAACGTCGCCTCACCGCCACGGCCATAGATAGCCCGTCCAGTGCAACTCGGGTCGGCGCAGTGCTCCGCGACCATCCATGGGCGATTTTTCCCACCGTTCGCTATAGCGAACGGGTGGATTTGGTGGCGCTGGAATTGGAGCAAGGCAAGGTTGCTGTATTCGTGAATGGCGACCCGTTCGTTCTGACCGTCCCGACGACCTTAGCCGATTTTTATCGAACCAGCGCCGACTACAGCAGCGCGTGGTACGATGCCTCCTTTCTCCGGGTAATTCGGTTTTTGGGATGGGGATTCGGCATCTTTTTGCCCGCCATTTACATTGCGCTGACCGAAGTGAACCCCGACCTTATTTCGTCGAAACTCTTTGATCTGGTGGCAGGGAGCCACACGGGATTGCCGTTTACCCCCTTAGTGGAAGTGGTGGTCATGATTTTGGTCATTGAAATCCTAAGGGAAGCGGCGATACGTCTGCCGAAAATCCTGGCGTCAACGATTGGCACCGTTGGGGCCATCGTGATTGGCACCGCGGTCGTCAAAGCGGGTTTTGTGAGCGCCCAAATTATTGTCTTGATGACCCTGACCGCGCTGAGTCTATTTAGTGTGCCCACCTACGAACTGATTGCCTCTTGGCGGGTGGTAGGCTGGATAATGTTGATGTCCGCGTTTCTGTTCGGCGTCTATGGGCTGGTGCTGGCCGTCTTATGGATGACGGTGGAGCTGGTTAGTATCCAATCTTTTGGCACACCCTACCTCGTGCCGTGGAGTCCTTTTCGCCCTAAAGATTGGCAGAACACACTGTGGCGCTTGCCCTGGGCGGCGCTGACCCGTCGATTGACGGAGGGGCGCGCACGCCATCTGCGATGGCAATCGGCGCACCGCCCCCGCCGATGAGAGCCGGAGACCATCGATGGCTAGCCTGGGGTGCCCTCTGCATCCTCCTGGCGGCGGGGTTAACAGGGTGTTGGGACCAACGTCCGGTGGAAACCCGGGCCGCCGTCACCGCCATAGGGATCGACCCCGGAAAGCATCCCGGACTTTATCGCTTTACGTTCGTCTTTCCGAACGTGACCACCACGACTACCAGCATCGCGACCACGCCGGCCACTCAGGAATTCTTTCATTATACGGTGTCTGCAGCCAATCTAGCCGATGCGTTCTCCGCCATCCAGCGCCGCCAAAGTCGGGTCCTGTATCTAGGACAAATTCGTCTATTGGCACTCTCCACTCGGGTACCCTCTGAGGTGTGGCGCCGTTTCCTGCAAACCGCTGTGCAATCGGGACCCATGGTCTTGACGTTTGTGGTGGTTGGCACCAGCAACGCGCAATCTCTGGTGGCGTTGGTACCCCCGTCGGAGGTGGTGCCGGAATTGGCCCTGTACCGCACGCTGACGTGCGATTGTCAACCTTTCTTGGTGGCGAGCCGCGCCTGGCATGTGTGGGTACAAATGGAGACCCCCGGGATCACGCCCATCGTGCCACAGGTCATGGTGCATGAGGACAACTATGTGCTCCGCGGCATCGATCTGCTCGCCCCGGGGCGTCCGGTGACCTGGCCCCTTGCGGACACCTGGGGATGGGCCTACGCCACGGGCCACGTCCACGAGGGCACCGTGACGGTGAACGAACGCGGAGAACCCGTGACGGTGGGGCGGATTCTCGGACACCAGGACCTATCTTTCCACGTTCTCGACGGACGGATTGTGCTCAACGACCACCTGCGGTATACCGGGCAACTCGTCGCAGGGGGCGATGCCCTCGGCAATCCCATCACCACGGATCGGACTATTGAACGCGCTGTGGCATCGCGCCTGCTCACCATGGCCCAGCAGGCCGTGAAGAGGGCGCAAGCCTCTGGTACGGATCCCTTTGGCTGGCATCGGGACCTCCATTGGACCGATGCGTCCGCCGCGTCGCCGGGATTGTCTTGGCGTCGCTGGCAGGTGCGCCTGACAGTGCAGTTTCTCCTGCAAAATGAAGGGGTGTTGCGGTGACCACTGCCGATTCCCGCATGAGTCGGGTGGGTTTTGTGTTGGCGGCCACCGCCAGCATCGTGGCAGAGGGGCTCTTTGTGTGGCCGTTGCATGTCGTGGTGGCGGCAGGGCAAAATGCGATCCTGGCGGTGGGTATCACCGGCGGGTGGACGGTGGCAATAGCCCTTGCGCATCCTGCAGCTCTACCGTCCGTTCCGAGACTGCGCCATGCGTTCCGGGTTTTGGATATCCTGGGATGGATGGTGCTGGGGACGGTAGACACGGTCATGATCGTATCGTTAATGGCGATGTTGAAAACATTCTATTTTTTTGAGACTCCTCTATGGGCCTTATTACTGCCCTTCTGCGCGGTGGTTGGCTGGGCCGCGGCCAAACCCCGCGCGACGGTGAATCGGCTGGCTACCTTTTGGGTCCCCATTTTGTTCGTGGGCTCCTTAATTGTAGCATTGATGGCCATGAGCCATATCCATTACCCCCGCACACTGCTCCCCAATCAGGCGGTGGACGGAAAAGCCGTGGTCCAGGCCACCGCGGTGATGGCGTACATGGTGGCGCCCGTAGGCTTGACACTACGCGGTTTGGCCACCTCCGTGCAAACACCCCCCACGACTGCCGTGCGGTTGTGGGGTCCGCTCTTGGCCTGGAGTTTCCTCTTGGCCCTCTATTTACTGGTGGTGGGGACGTTAGGTCCGAATGCCCTGATTCACCTGCGATGGCCCATTGTGTTTATGTTGGACCAAATCACGCTCGACAGTGCGTTTTTTATCTCCCGCGTGGGAATCGCGGTCATCTTCGGCTGGACCCTGGGTATTGCCCTCGGCCTCATCATTCATGTTGATCTGATAGGAGAGAGTGCACAGACCCAATGGACGCATCCTGCGACCCGTGGCGTCGTTGCCGGCAGTGTCACCTGCCTGTGGTTTTTCGCGGCGCTCTTCACCACCACCCCAGCCACGGCTTCCCGCCTCTTATTGTCTTGGTTGGACCCGGCGGCCATCGGATATTTAGGGATTGAGGCGGCCTTGCTGTTCATCGTGGCGATCATTCGACGTACGCACACCTCCAAGGCAAAGGAGTCAGATTAGGATCCGCAAGGGGGGGCTGGCCTGGGTGGAGCCAGACAGCACCGCCCAGGTACGATATATCTTGGCAATCTATTGGATGGCGCGCTCAATCACAATCGTAGCCCCGGTCCGCCAGCCACTGATGGCAGTGTTTCCGTGTTCAGTGGAGGCCTGAGGCCCAATCCATCCGACGGCGAGCACCAAGAGCCAGCTGTGGACCCGCGCAGGTGTGACAGCTATAGGGTTGAATGGTCAGAATGTAGACACCGCGCCCGCCTTGAGCATGGCGCGTAGAGGTCCCGTTTCTGAGGCTCCCGGGACCGGACATGGTGGACGCCCTCAAAAGGAATAGTGGCTCATGGGGACTCCAATCCCTCGGCATGGAGCTAAATCCTTTCACGAATTCTGTCTCAGGATCGCAGTCGAACAGCACCGCAACAGACTCCGAAGAGTGATAACGGATAGCTGTATCGGATAATTTTTCAAAAAACTGTGTCCCCCCTCTCCCTGTCTGGCGGTTCCGTCGGAATCAGTAAAATCGGCCGTGTCGCATGGGTTGCCACATACTGGGCTACGCGGCCTAATGGATTATGGCCTGCGGAGTTTCGCGGCTTACGGCCCACCACGACCCATGTCGCTTGAGTGTCCTGGGCAAATTGGACGAGCAGTGGGCCGGGAGATCCCGTGAGAAGGTGGGTTTCAATGTGATACCGTTCGCTGACCAGAAGACTGTGCGCTTTAGTTTGCTGTTGCACCCAAAAGTGCCGATCCGTCTCGCGAACACGGCTTTCCCGTGAAGTTGGAGGGATGACCGAAACAATATGCACCGTCGCACCCGAACCCATGCACTCATTAATCCACTTGGCGACATGCAACGCGGTCACAGATCCGTCCACCCCCCAAACCACGGTTGGATCCTGGGATACCGGGGCGACTACGGGAGGGGTCAATTCTTTGACCCCGTTCAATACGACCACGAGGTCCCCCAGCCAGTGGTGGGTTGCAATGGATTTCACGCCCAACCGCATCACTTCCCCGCGCAGTTCCTCCGTCGTCGGGGCATGCTGCAAGGACGTTTCCAGCCATTGATACGGTAGTGGAGCGAGATGGGCGACCATGTCAAGCCCTCGTCGCGCCACCGCCCCCAGAGTCGTCGTGGGTTGCACCATTTCCAATATGGTGAGTTGTCCATGGTCTTTGAGCACGCGCACCATTTCCCGTACTCCCTGCACCCAATCCTCCATGTTACGGAGCGAAAATTGTGCGGTCACACGATCAAAGCGTGCCGATTCAAAGGGGAGGTGCTCGCCTTGGCCGCCGACCCACTGAATGGCCGCACTCCCGATTCCCAAATCCATGGTGCGGGCCTGCGTGAGCATGGTTTCCGCAGGATCCAGCCCGACGACCTCGCCGGAGACCCCGACTCTTTGCGCCATCAAACGTGTGGCACTGCCCGTTCCACACCCCACATCCAACACCCGGAGTCCCGGGGCCAGATGCATGGTGTCCACCGCGAATCGATGCCAGGCCCGGATACCCTCGGCTGACAACGCATTACTCCACAACTCGTAATGTGTCGCGATCTCGTTAAAAAGTTCTGGCGTTTTGGGCATGTCGTTCCTCCTCAAGAGGCATCGATAACTCTGATAACGCCCACACCGATTATCCTCTCGCGTCATGTGCCAGCGTTTGCTCCGCTCAATCCCCCGACACAATACCCTGATTCGGGTGAGGTTGTGAGGTGAGAAGCCTTCACTCAGCCTCCAAGACCTGGGGCATCTTTTTTAACACCCCAAACAGTGTCTTCAGGCTTAATTGCACGGGAGGTTCTTTGATCAGGCGCAACATGCCAACCAACGTGAGGGACTTACGATCCCCCAGCGCATCCTGCCAAGCGTCGGTCATTGCGTCCAGCAACGCCATGCTAATAGGCACAGCGCGGGAATCCATCACCGTGCTCAAGGTTCTCCCCGCTTTCTCCGTAGTCGCCGTCAAACGCTCGATTGTCGCAATACTTAGAGAATCCATCACCGCCATCAAAAGAGTCACCAACTCCAAAAGTCGCTGCCAGGTGCCATCGGATTGCCACGTCGCCAGTTGATCCAGCACCCCGGTGAGGGTATCTGGGTGGTCGAAGAGAGACGTCAGCATTTCGATACTATCCTCACCGGTTACGCGTGACACCAAGTTTCCCAATGTCGTCAACGCCATCCCGAGCCGCTCCGCCATCGGTGCCGTGGCGGAGCTCTTGACCGCAGTCAAAAGCGAGGCAAATTGCGTCATGGCGTCCCATGTGCCGTCTAGTTGCCACTGGGCCAACTGATCGAGTGCGACGTTGCCCACTGTTTCGCGGACGTTCTCCGAATGTTTCGAGGGTGCCTCGACAGCGGGGGTATTTCGCATTAATTCCATGGACACGAGCAGCGTGTCAATCGTTTCAGCCTCCGCGGGGGCCACAACACCCCGTAGCGCGCTCATTGTCTCTGTCCACTGTTGAAGGGTTTCGCTAGACACTACTATCGTTGCCATTACCCCGTCTCCTTTGCTCCCAGGCTTTACAATAGACCCGCAGGCGTCAGCCAATACAGCCGATTGTAGGCCAGTTTGAACATATGGATCATTTCCGTGGGCTCTGTAGGTTTCGGCGGATGAACATAATCGAACGTGATATAAGTCGCTTTTGTTAAACCAGTTTCAATAAAACAAAATACCTTGCCGTCATACCGCATGGATCCAAGTCCGCCCTGCAGCAAATTAACGAGATTGGACGCCACCACATCCGCTTCGAAATGCGCCGTCGAGCCCGCCTTGCTAATGGGCAGATTGGTGGCATCACCCAACACAAAAACATCTTCCGAGCCCTCCATTTGGAGCGAGGTCCGATGGGTAGGGATCCATTGCCCCGCATCACCCAAACCGGACCGCCCAATCACATCTTGACCCATGTGTGGCGGAATCGCCACCAACAAGTCGTAATCCAAAACCTCACCTTCCAAACTAGTAATGGTTTTCTTTACGGGATCCACCAGTTCGGGATTAAAAAAGATATGGGGCTCAATATGCCGTGCAGCAAAGACCGGTTCTGCCCATTGTGCCACAGGCTCCAAGGAATGGAGCCGACCAATCGGATACGTATAGACAATCTCCGTTTGATCCGCAATCCCTTGGGATTGGGCCCATTCCTGCACCATAAACGTGAATTCCAGGGGTGCCACGGGACATTTATGCGGAACCCCGACCGTGATCACAATACGACCCCCGTGAAAATCATGCAATGCTTGCCGCAATTTCAATGCGCTTTCCTCGGTATAAAACATGTGCCCACCCTCTGATAATCCCGCCACTTGTTCGGGCGCTGGGCGACTTCCGGTCGCAATGACTAGATAGTCATAAGGCACAGCAGTGCCATCGGTCATCCGCACTTGTTTCGACTCGGGATCAATGCGGTCCGCGATTCCCGTCACAATTTTAATGTGACGGTCGAGCAGTTCCCGCTCAGGTTTTTTGGCCTCGGCGGGCACCACGCGATCAAACGCCAAGTACAAGAACATTGGTTGGTAGATATGTTGGGTCGACTCTGTAATGACCGTCACCGCGATGGCCCCGCTTTTCATTTCCGTGGTCATGGCTCTCGCGACCTGATTCGCGACCACGGTACCACCCACCCCCCCTCCTAAAATCACGATCTTTTTCATCATAACGCGCCTCCCCGTTCTCTCACCTGAGATGTTGTCCCAAAAGCTGCCGACATGACGCGAGTTACTTGATTTTCTTGACCCGAATCTTGAATACGTCAACCTCTTGCTCACTGCTTACCAGTTCTTGTCCTGCCCGTTTCACCCATTCCGGAATATCTTTGGCGGACCCGGCGTCAGACGACCAGACTTCCAACACAGTACCCACCGGTTCTTGTCTAATGCCTTTAATCAATTCCATTAATGGTCCGGGGCAAAACGACCCCCGCGCATCCACAATCTTTACGTTATCCACCATTCCTGTACCTCCTATTCGTTTTTAGTGATCTACATGGTAAATGTCGGTTCGCCCTCTACCATGGACAAAAACCCCGCCACCCCCAAGGTGTGATCAAATACATCCACTAAGTCGTCAAGCGTCCAGTGGTACAGATCCATCACCATACTGCACGCGTAGAGGGTGACGTCCCCCAATTCCTTGGCCTGACGAAATAATTCAATAAAGTTATGTCCCCCGGATTCCATAATTTTGTGCGCAACCGGCCCTTGGGAAATCGCACTAGCTATGGCCGGATCTTTATGAAAGGCGGCAAGCGCCTCCATACTGACAAAGATTCTAATGGGCGTGCCATAGGTGGCGGCCACCGCCGTCAGCATCGCGGCGGCATGGACCTTGCTGTAGTCGTTGGCCAGCACCATGATGTTTAATGCCTCAGGATTAGCCATACTGATTCTCCTTTCACTTTCCTTGAGTTCCGGGTCAGCTCCTGGAGTTGACGGGCAAAATCCCCGTCTCCCCGTGGCTGTTTCCCCGCCTCCTGGTTCACCCCCAAACTACTGCACATCAAAGCGTAGTGTAAGGTCCGATCGGACCGCGGATCGTGTTCCAAAAGGCCCAAGACTGAAGCATGGTTGGTCGCGTTTTCTAGAGTGGATGGCGGACCGACAAAACATACCCAAATGTAGACAACGACTGCTCGCCTGCGCTTCATCCACCTGGAGAGGATGCGTATCCTCTTATCGGCATGTGGGGCTTTAACTGTTTCCTAAAACTTTCTTGGCATATACATTTACTTCTCATAAGGAGCCCCCAAAGGAGAGCAATCCGAGCGATTGGACTTTTTGGGCTTCCGGCACTTCGGAGGAGGCAGCCGTAGGGGCCGATGGGGCTTCCGGCACTTCGGAGGAGGCAGCCGTAGGGGCCGATGGATTTTTCGGCGCCACGCACGGGCAAGATAGACGGGGAGCCAGATGCGGGAAATCCGCACGTCCGGTTATGCAGGGAATTGGGAGCCCAAGGGCACGCGCCACGACGGCCAAGCCTCGAGGCCCCCTTGCTACCTACCCGTCGTAGTGACGGAAATTGGATGTCATGTTAGGAATTTGCTTGAGGAGTTTCTGCATGAGCGTTGACAAGTGTCCACAAGTCGCTTATAAAAATTATAAATGGTAGGCTTCCAGCATAATGTCTGATTTTACAGTTTTTATCCCTCGGGCCGGGTTGTTTGGCTTTCGCGTCAGCGAATAGCGTGCGTCGTAATCACATAAGAGGGTGAACGAGTTGGTCGTCTGGCGGTTGGTGGCACTCTTAACGGGCCTAATACTTCTCACGGCTTGTGGGTCAAGCCCCGGCGGTGCAAGCATTGGGGCCCCGACCACATCGGGACGGCCTTCTACCACTTCGTCCAATTCTTCTGGCGGCGGGTCAGCTCCCGTGGGCCTATGGGTGAGTGATCTTCATGCGAACTCCGTCACGGACTTCCCGTCGCCACCACACGCCACCAACCCCATTAGAGTCACCGCGAAAGTCAGGAATCCTGAGGCGCTCGCTTTTGATGCCCATGACAACCTCTGGGTGGGAGAAGGGGGAACATCGACCACCCCTCCGGTCGTAGTCGAGTACCGAGGGAACACCCTAGCACATAATGCCAATCCGATAGCCACAATCTCCCTTTTGGGTGCAGGCATTTCGCCCGAGGGCCTGGCGTTTGATGCCAGGGGCAACCTATGGGTGGCCGCCGGGACTACCGTAGTGGAATATGGGGCGTCCTCGTTATCCAGCCAACCTCATCCCTTGCGCGTGTTGTCCAGCACGATCTTGGATGGCCCCGACGGCCTCGCCTTTGATCTCACGGGTAACTTGTGGGTGGCTAACTATAACAACCGCGTCCTCGTAGAATACAAGGCTCAAACGCTGCAACGTGCTGATCCTGCCTACAGTCACACTATCCCATTACCCTCTGGAGCATCTCCCTTCGCCATCGCTTTCGACACTCACGGCAACCTCTGGGTCGCGTGCCAGAACGATATGATCTACGAATATGCTGCGGTCACTCTAGGACGGACCACCACGCCGAGTGCCACTATTAACATGAGTCCACTGATTAGCGGAGGAGTCGTCGGATTGGCTTTTGACGCGCACGGCAACCTTTGGGCGAGTGCGGTGGGCCAAAGTGCTGCAGGAGCTCCCGAAGGCGTCGTGGATGAGTATGCGGCCCCATCGCTTGGTCGTACCAACACCCCGAGTGCGACCTTAGTAGCCAGTGTGAGTAGCAACCCCGGAACCTGGGCTCTGGCCAGCTTCCCGTTACCCCAGGGCACAGGGCTTCGCTAACACCGTGTTGACATCTCCGATAATATCTTTTCATTATTGGAATTTATTTCCTTCAAAGCCCTAAGTGCTCGACAATACTGGACGACCGGCCCACACGACGGACACTCCCTGAGACGAAATTTCATCGACCACCGTTACATCAATCTCGCCATCGAGGATAAAGGTTTTTATGTCACTCCATTCCGCAAACCGATATAACCGCCGTTTATTGCATTTGCTTGCGGTCGCCAACAACACCACTTCCGTCGCAAGTTGCACCGCTGCATTTTTAAATTCCGCATCCGATTCATCGGGAACCTCAACTCCACGTTGGGGATCAAACCCTTCGGTACCCATAAACGCGATGTCAAAGCGAAGTTCCTGCAGAGCGCGAATCGCCTTCGGACCTAAAAAGGTATGCGAGGTTTGACGAAATGTGCCACCAATCATGATAAGCCGCACACTCTTGGAGCCGGCAACCACATTCGCGACGTTAAGTGCATTAGTGATCAGGGTCACTTCGCGGTGAAACAAATGATGAGCCAAAGCCCCTACAGTTGTACCTCCATCGAGGAAAACCGTCGCGCCGTCCGGAATCATTTCGGTGGCCCGACGGCCAATGTTCTCCTTGTATTCCGTTTCCTCACGCAGTTTATTTTCGTATTGTATCTCGTACATGGTTCCTTCCCGTAAAAGGCGTACTCCCCCATGGGTTGTAGCCACGAGCCCTTGGCGCGCCAAGTCCGTAACATCGCGACGGACCGTCACTACACTGGCTTCCAATCCCTTGCTGATTTCACTGATACGCAAGCTTCCCCCTTTCTTCGTCAGCATGTCAAGAATCATGAGTTGCCGGTCTACCTTAAGTAACTTACTAGTAGCCAAAATACCTCGCCCCTCGCCTACGAACATGGTTTTGAATTACTGTAGTGGAATACCTTCACAAGAAACATTATGGCGTCCTGAGACGTAAATCTCCAACATTTCTCCCGATTGATCTTGTCTCGGGAAGTTATCTCCCGGCATTATTTCATAAGGTAGCGTGCTGACATCAAGGGTCGTGGGCCCCTTGGTGCCCAGCAGCAGTTCTCTTCCCTCGTGTATCCTCAAAAAGGTTTTCCACGGGGGAAACAAATATCCTGACTTCACCACCATCGTCTCGGGAAGCGCATCCAACTCAAATCCACAATCAACTAGGAGTGCTGGCGATGACACTCCAAACCGAAGTTCCGTCACCAAAACCCAGTTGCCATTGATGTCCACCACGGCCCACGATCCCATTAGGTCGTTGCGGCCGGTTCGCAATACCAAGGCTGCAACCGTCAACGACGGAGTGTTTGACAATGTCCCGCCCAGAGATGCTGTCAGCAGAGCCCCGCGTGGTACCTTCAGACATTGATGTACGAAGTACGCGTCAACGATTGGCACGAAGAAGACATCGGAAATGTTTCGCTGCAGAACCTCTTCTAGCACATCTACGCGATCTTCCGGTGCTCCTGCGGTGGGATTGTCCCCGGTATCACAAAAAACAGTATAGCCGACACCCGGCCTCACAGTGCTCTTAATCCCAGCCAAGGCATCTACCGTGTGCAAAGTTACGGTTCGGTATAAATCGTGACGTATTTCCCACACCTCCTGGGCAAGTTTCCGTATTTGTTCACGGAGCCGGGGATTCAGCGTGTTCTTGGTCCACACTCCGACGACCGTGACCACTCCATCCGGTTCGTCCGCCCATGGAAATCCTTGACTAAGGGACACATCCAAAGCACCACTAGAATTTCTGAATTCTTCAATACGCTGAGTGATTTCTTTCATAACTGAAGAGTCCGTTTGACCAAACTCACCTGGTAGCAGTAAAGGAAGTTTTATCGCCACCCGCTCGGTTTCAAGATCGGATGTAATTAACTCGTTTAGCATATCTGCGGCGCGTCCACCCGTTTCCTCCACATCACGATGCGGAGCCGTTCGATAATGCACCAAACCGTCAACCAATTGCACCATCTCAGCGGTGACCGTCGAGTGCAAGTCCATGCTGACCACCAAGGGGACTGCTGGAAACCGATCCCTCAAAGTCTTTAGGATTTTTGCTTGAACATCTCTCACGCCGTCTACTCTTGAACTTCCGTGTAAAACCCATTGAATCCCGACAACGTGTGTTGAATCCACCTGATCCAGAATAGAGGTAAGCCCCACCATGTAACGATCCAGAAGCCGTCGTTCGATCACGCCCCCTACCTTAGACCCCGTAGCAATAACCGGAAGCGGCCGGTAACCGAGCCGCATAAGACGCTGGATCGCTCCGGTATACTCCCCTCCATCGGATTTCAATGCAGTAAAATCACTGTGATACATCCAAAATTCCTCGGCTTTCATCGTTAAGGGACTAAAAGTATTCGACTCGTGACTAAACCCACCAAGCAACACCACATTATTAGAGCTCATCAGCATGCCCTTCCCGAGATTCCACATAGTGACACGACACATCTATGCCATCGGCCATCCTCTGAAGTTTGGGAGGCTCACTGTCACACCTCTCGTATCGCATGGGACACCGCAACCGAAATGAACATCCACCGGTTGGCGTCGCCTCTGTTGTGATGGTGTCTCCCGTATTCTCCGGCACCACGTCGGTAATCGCTTGCAACAACAATTGCGTGTAGGGGTGTTTAGGCTGCATAACAATTTGAGTTGCAGATCCTCGTTCGACCAAATTTCCCCGGAATAGTACCGCGATAGTGTCGGCGACATAGTAAGCGCTAGCCAAGTCGTGCGTAATAAACAAAAAACTGGTGCCGTGCTGATTACGAAGATTCAACAACAAATTCAACATATCAAGCCGTAGTGACACATCTAACATCGAGGTGGGTTCATCGGCCACAATCAACTTCGGTTGCGTGGCCAAAGCTCGCGCAATTCCTACTCTCTGACGTTGGCCTCCTGACAACTGGTGCGCGTATTTATCAAGATATTCATCGGATGGCACGAGACCGACCCCATCTAACAGTTCCGAAGCACGTAGTCGAATCTCGTGAGGGTTTCTCATTCCGTGATGCAACTTCAATGGACGAGCCAGATGGTGAAGGACCGTATGCACTGGATTTAACGATGTAAACGGATTTTGCAGAATGAGTTGCACCTTTCGATGGTGCGTCTTCAAGTTCTTATGGGTATAGGTGAGTGATCCGCCACCAAGTTGGACATCGCCGGCGCTGGGTTTCAAGAGACCCGCTGCGACAAGGCCCAAAGTCGACTTCCCGCTTCCACTTTCTCCGACGATAGCAAGGACTTCTCCACGATGAATCGTCAGAGTCACGCTGTTCAAAGCAACAGTTTGACGCCCTAACCGGCCGGGGAAGATTTGCGTGATATCGCGCAAGTAGGCCACGGGGAAGCTCTCGTCTATCGGTTCATAGCTACTCATCGTAAACCTCCTCCCAGCGGAAACACTTCACACCCGATGACGGATCGCCAGGGATCGCCAGCCACGGGGGTTCACTTTTGGCACACGCGTCAGCAGCCATAGGACACCTTGGGAAGAATCGACAACCGGAGGGCATATTGGTCAAGGACGGTGGATTTCCTGGTATTCCTTTCTGCATTTGCTTACCGGCACTAATCGAAGGAAAAGCGCGAATGAGTCCCCGTGTATACGGATGCGCCTGTCGTTGGTTAATCCGGTTTACCGGACCCTCCTCCACCAATTGCCCCGCATACATAATAGCAATGCGGTCGGCGAGCCGAAACAATAGCGAGAGGTCATGGGTAATGAAGAGCACGGCAAACTGAAATCGATGTTGCAATCCTTTAATTTGACCAAGTAAATCGCGTTCGACCACCACATCTAAGGCTGTCGTGGGTTCATCCATGATAATCAGGTCGGGATTAAACATCAGCGCCATTGCGATGCCTACTCGTTGCCTCATCCCCCCCGACAACTGATGCGGATACGCACGTAAGAGATCCGAAGACAATCCTACGAGTCCTAACAAATTCTGACCTCGTTCCCTCATCTTTTTCCGATCACGCTCACCGTGAGCCTCAAGCGTATCATTGAACTGCGTACCGATGGTGGTAAGGGGGTTAAGAGCTCCCATCACGCTTTGTGTCACTAGCGACAAACGTTTCCACCGTAATTCTCTTAGGCTGTGAGCGTCGGCCCCGAGCCAATCCACCCCGTTGACCCGAACATTTCCCCGTACCACGGTACTCCCGCTATTGAGCCGAGCTATCGCTTGGGCGACGGTGGTCTTTCCGCTTCCAGACTCTCCTGCCAGTCCCATGATCTCCCCGCGTTGAATACTAAAGGACACGTGGTCGACCGCAGTGAGGGGTTCACGTCTCGTCCGATACTGCACCGTCAATTGATCGACGTCTAAGATCACGTCCCTCATGGTTAGCCTCCCTTACTTAACCGAGGATTTGTGACTTCATCAATGCCGAAATTTAGCAAGGCAAAAGCAGCTCCCAGAACCCCAATTGCGATACCGGGTGGGATGAACCACCACCACGCCCCGGTTATCAAGGCCTCACTATTGTTGGCCCAATAGAGCATGCTCCCCCAACTGACCGTGTTGATATTGCCCAGGCCGAGAAACTGAAGGGACGAAGCCGTAACGACCGCGTATAGGCATGTAAAGAAGAAGTTTGCCGCCACCAAGGAGATCATGTTCGGTAGAATTTCCCCAAAAGCGATATAACCGATCGGTTCCCCAATCGCACGGGAAGCTAGGACAAAATCTTCATTCTTCAAATTAATCGTCTGGGCCCGCAGAACGCGAGCGCCCCATGGCCAACTCGTTAAGGCAATAACTAAGGAGATCAAGACGTTGTTGGCATTCGCCAAATAAGACGAGATAACAATCACCAAAACCAGCCCAGGCAAGATCAGCACGATATTGGTCAACATCATAAGTCCATCGTCCCAAATTCCGCCAACTAGACCCGAGAAGATGCCGACCACAACCGCTAACACAGTGGCAGCAATCCCCGTGAGCAGGGCGATCGCCAGTGGCTGGCGAGTTCCCCAAATTAACTGGCTCAAGATGTCTTGCCCATTACGTGTGGTACCGAGCCAGTGACTGGCGCTCGGACCTAATTGCGTGCCGAATGTGGTGACAGTCGGACTATAAGGCGCAATCAGCGGAGCAAAAATGGCTACTGATATAAATATCAGGAGGACCATCGCGCCAATCTTTGCTTTGGTGTTACTCAAAATTTTGGCCACGCGTGACATCTGGAGCCGTCGTTTTCCTATGACGTTACGCTGGCGCGGTACCCTGGCAATCATTGGTTGCCCTCCTTCGACACGCGTGGATCCAAATACGCGTACATTAAGTCCGCTAAAAAGTTCGCACACAGCACGGATATGGCAATGATTAACAAGATTCCTTGAATTAGTGGATAGTCTTCTTGTTGCACGGCTTGATAGAGCAGGTACCCAACCCCAGGATAGGAGAACACGATCTCCGTGAGAATGGCCCCCGACACAATGAAGCCAAGCGACATCGCAAATCCGGTTAAATTCGGCAACAGCGCATTGCGTCCCGCATAACCGACCAGAACTTTTCGGGTTTTCAGTCCTTTGGCGACTGCTAAGGACACATAATCTTGAGAAATCGTGGCCACCATGGTATTGCGCATCGTCACCGCCCAATAGCCGACAGATGTGAACACGATGGTCAGTGCCGGCAAGATGGCGTGCCCAACCACACTACCGAGAAACGGTCCATTAAATCCAGGAGTTAACCCATTGGTGTAGGCCCCACTAAGAGGAAATATGCCCCATAAATATCCCAATCCGTAGAGAAGTGCCAGGGCAATCCAAAAATATGGAAAGGCGTAGGTGAAGGTGAAAAAAGTGGTGGTAATGCTGTCAAAGCTCTTACCATGATACCAAGATGAAATGCCTCCCATGGCCATCCCTAAAATAAAACTTATTACGGTACTGATGCCAACCAACCCGATAGTCCATGGCAAGGCTTGTTCCACTACCTTGATCACTGGTGTGGGGAAAAATGTAAGCGAAACCCCCAAATTCCCGTGGGCTAGTTGCCCCAAATAGGTCACGTACTGTTGCCACAGACTTTGATGGACGTCGAGCCCAAACGCTATCGCAATAGACTTCAGTTCTAAGGGATTGAGCCGGCCCGCGAACTTAGCCATCAACGCCTGTGCAGGACTGCCGGGCATCAAGCGAGGCAAGAAAAAATTCAAGGTGATGGTGGCCCAAAGGGCCACCACGTAGAATATTAGGCGTCTATATAAAAACTTCATCGAGATCCTCCATCAACATCCTATTTCTTGGGAGTTAGGTGCAATACGGTCAACTCCTGTGCGGCGTCGTTCGGGCCGGGGTCCGTGTATGGATTTGTCGGCGTTGGCCAGCCCGAGAACTTACCTGTATTGTACTCGTTCCAATAGGCACCCCACACCAACGGAATAGATGGCATTTGCTGAACCCATAGCGTTTCGAGCTTATTAAGGGCTTGCTGCTGCGCGGCAGGATTCGTGGTGCTGTTGTAACTTGCCAAGTATTGATTGGCTTTTGATGAATGAAACCGTTCAACATTGCTACTCGCCGGTTTACCGATAGGTGCGCTGTACAAAGAATTCATGCCGAAATTGAAGTAATAGAACGGATTTGGGCCACTGTAGGACCAGCCGATGGCCGCGGAGTAACTGCCATTCTGAAGGTCCGAGTAGTAGGCGGAGTACTGCAGAGGCTTTACCGTGGCATCGATCCCAATTTTCTTAAGTTCGGACGCAATCACGGTGACATCTTGAACCCAATCTGAGTATGACGACACCACGAGCAAACTAATCTGAAATGGCTTCCCGTTTGGCATCAACATCTGTCCGCCGGAATTTATGGTGAATCCAAGGGCCTTCAACATTCGCACGGCCTTGTTCGGATGATATGACGAAGGTGCCTGACTGAGTGCGGTAGGGTCGGCATAGCTCGCCTGCCCAGGCGGTATCCCCAGTGCTGTCGCTGGCTTCTCGTAACCATACTCACCTTGGTTCGACACTTGGCTTCGGTCAATAGCATAGCTCAATGCGGTACGCACCGAGCTACTCGATAGCGGGTACACCGCATTATTAAGAAACAACATCACCGGCGCCCCTTGTCCAAACCAGTACTTGTGACTTTTCGGATTGGTCGCTACATAGGTCTTTTGAATGTCTGGGGTAAAGAGAGCTGCCCAATCGACGAATCCCTTACTAAGCGCCAAGTCGACACTACTGTTAGAGGTATACGCTGGAAATGACAAGGTCGAGACTTTAGGTTTACCAGGCTGCCAGTAGTGAGAATTTTTCTGGAACGTGTAGTCCTGAGGGTTGAACTTTCCGAGAATGTAGGGGCCGGTGACGACCGGATTCGTGTTCGTATAGGTTACCGGATTCTTTACCTTAGACCATACCGATTGAGGTACCGGAGTGATACTCGTTAGGTAGTAAAACGCTGACGCATTCGGTTTGTTCAGCGTGAAAACCACCGTGGAGGCGTTTGGAGCGGACACCGACCGCAAAAAGCTCCAGACGGCGTTACTATCAATACCCGGGAATCTCTTCATCAAATTAAGGGTAAATACAACGTCCTTCGCCGTGAATGGCGTACCATTACTCCATTTCACCCCGCTTCGCAAGTGTAACGTCAGCACAGTATTGTTATTTGACCACGAATATCCCTTGGCAAGCCAATTCACGGACTTGCCCGAGAGATTAATAAACTGCTCTAACGGCTCATACAAGAATCCCACGGTTCCCCCCAAAGCATTGGGCGAAAATGGGTTAAAGTTCTCAGACCACGACCCTTGCGGGTAGATAACAACATTTAAGGTCGATTGTGCAGCCGCTGTCGTTGTAGTATTAGCGGCAGTACCACAACCTGCCAACGCAAATATTGAAGCAGCAGCCAATGGAATGACATATTTCTTCATACTTGGACCTCCTTAGTAATATCTCGTTTCCAGCCAAGTTGCGTTACAGAATCATAGTCATGGCCCACGGCAGCGGAGCTCACTGACAAATAGATGACGGGCTCATCGGATCGATTGATGACACGGTGTGCCACACCAGTCGGTATCCAAACGTGCGTTCCTCGTTCAACCGTCACTTCGTCCACAAGTCCGGTACGGTCCCCGGTTTGTAGAATTCCTACGCCTCGGTATCCAACCACGAACTCTGGACCATCGGGACCATTATGGAAATGTCCCTTTGTATGAAATTGTTCGTTTCCTAAATCCCCGGGGTACAAAACCGTGACGGTAACTAATAAATCGGCCTTCCCACCGCCTTTTGGCCAACCCAAGATTTGATAAACAATTTTATCGGCGTCCTCTCTTGTGGACCCAAAGTAGAACTCCTGCATGTCGGAAACTCTTCTGGTATCTACGGTGCATCCGTTCAAGGCTGATTCGACAACCAAGTCGAGGTTTTTCAACAGTTCTTCTATCTCTTCTCCCGTAATAACGATCGGCACACCATCCACTCCTCTAGATCAACCAAAACAGATAAGTTATGATAGTAATGATGTTTGCTTTCTGATCTATTTGTACTGTATTCACCCATTACATGTCAATTGTTAATTCGAGTTTATTATCAGAAACTTTCGGATATGTTCCAAGTTGATTCGACACCATGCTTGAGTACCATACCGCAGCACGGATGCCTGGGATTTCGTGGCGTTAATACGCAGGCTCAATACGAGAAAATGCTGGCAACAAATCGCCTGCATGCTCTTGCGCACTGACTGATATTGTGAATAAAACACACAGGGTTAGCCCTCATGCCCCCGGTACATACTCACCCAAGGACTGGCTGTAAGCCCTCTCACGCAAAATAACAGTAACCAACGGGGAAGCTGATAGCAGTCATGCGGAATTTATTCGTCCAGCGTTTATCATTCTATTCGGTCGGAGTCGGCTAGTGGTGAGTAGTTCCCTATTTTCTGTCAATTAGGCGGGATTAATATCCCACGTTTCAGTGCACCAGGATAAGCTGAGGGCCAACTGCCACCCGATGCGTTGCAACAGCCCATGCCGAACGGCAACCGCGATGAATCCAACCTTCCAATTGCTCACGGCTGCGCACCGCATCTTTCGCGTAGCGTAAGGGCAACGTGGTTTCACTGGCACAATGCCGTTCCAAACCGCCTACGTCACCAAACGTTGAAAGGCAAACCGGAACATGAACCCATATTTGTGCATCAGGCGGCGGAGGATCGTATCTTGCTCGGACGTGACGTCGAGCAAGACCCCCAAAATGGTCGTTTTCATTCGGAGACTTCTTCCTGGGCTAACGTGGCCATCGCTTGACGCACGGTCGAACCGATCTTTTTCCCTCCGCGTTTGCCATAAATGCGAGCCGAGAACGACGGGGTCATGGCAATCAAGTTCTCCACGAGTTCCTGCTGATCGTCTTTCACTGTGTGCTCCATGACGACCACACGCACGCCAAAAGCGTGCAGGGAACTTTCCAGACCAGTAAACCCGAAGCGCGCCAATCGATCCTTGGACTCCACAGCCACGATGCCCGCGTGGTGTTGCTGAGCAAGATCCCGCAACCGATGGAGACCCCGTCGTTTTTCATTAAAGCCACTCGCCACATCGGTCAAAGCTGCCACCACCGTCCATTGTTGGTCCACCGCGAAAGCGGTTAAACGTCCGAGTTACGATCCAAGTGCCCGGCTTCTTGCTGTTTTTTCGTCGACACGCGGGCGTAGAGGGGACAACGCGTATCCCTAGCAACATCAGGCGCATCCTCGTGCATCAGGGCGCGTCAGTCTGCGACCCGATAGCGCCGATGATTCGTCACGGTACGCACCGGAATCAGGCGTCCTTCGCGTTCCCACTTCCAGAGTCCGTCGATGCTCATCCCGAGCATCTTGGCCGCCTTGCCAATGCTGACAAACTGCTCATCAATAATACAATCGCCTAATGTTATTATAACATATAATTACAGATCATCATAGATTTGTAGCAAGCGCTTAAACCTCCTTTCCGAGCACTCCGGAAGGAGTGTATTCGCTATGGACCACCCCAAGTCCTCCTAAAACTCTCTGGTACTTTGTGGTACTCAGCACCGACATCATGCCACTCGGATTTCTTGTTTGTCTCCTCTCAAAAGCAGTGTATAATTTTGCGAAATTACTCAAAGTCGAGAGTATTAACACTTGAACCAAATCTTCATGATCAGAACCTGTCGCAGCGCGAACGATTTCTTCGTCACGAGACGGTTGGTCCATCTTCAAATCAAAAAGGCTCTACTGGACCCTCAGAAATTGGTTTCATTGCGGTAGAACGGAACGGGACAAATCCCCTCCGGAGAATGACGATCAATTACATGATCTGGTTTTACCGTCCTATGACGGCCCGATGCGATCCTTCATAAAATCCGCATGCTCAGTATATTGTGCCTACCGCCAAGCCTGGACGACGCGTCCGGGCACTCCGTTTGGCAGAAAGCCCGAAGGAAGACGTTCGTATCCAAGCCCAGCCTGATTGCTTCTCTTGATTCCTCAAGCGCTTCCTGAATTTCGGCTGCGGCAATCTCGGGATCGACATCCGCATCCGTATAAGTTTGGGCGAGTTCCTCTGTCATTCGATGAAACTCCGTCATCATCAAGTGTATTTTTTCGAATAGGCCCTAATTCAATGAGTGTCTCCATCAGTTACACACGTCATAGGATTACTCATGCACGTTGCCATCGAAAGGATCGTGATATGTTAGATTGACCACAGCAAAATTAATGGACCGATGCCATCTGGAATCCGGTTGTTCCAAGTGTTTCCCGGTTGCCCACATTGTTAATTCGGGTTCACCGGGGCTCAGTCAGCAAATAGCGGAAATCGGCTTAAACATTACGGCAGGGATTTGTGTACGCACACATTTCCCAGCCGTATCGATTTGGCTGGATCACAGAACTCTGCTCTGGGCGGCTCCGCATGCCAGGGATAATGTGCAGTGCCGTCCCGAACGGCTGGACCAACCCTTACACTGGCGGCGTCCTCGAAAAATTTTTGTCAGCTCGCTGTCAGGTACTTGATCATGAAACAGATCGCTCATCGGATGCTCGGGCATCTGCTACATTTGCTCGTGCCGTGTTTGTGGACGATCAGGGACAAAATGTTACCGATTGGGTTCGAGATGTCACCGATCTCTATCGTCAATCCTGGGTTCTAGCCCCCTGGATCGTGCAATGGCCATGGTGATGGCCTGAAATTGAGAAGAAGAGAGAGGAGTGATCGTTGTGCCCCCTTATCCCTCGTCATACAACCTCGCTACGCCCTGGTGGCACCCTCGCTTTGCCGTCCACCACATGGTCTGGGGTGCAGTACATAATCGCTAAAGCGTGAGGAAACCTCCCCCAAAAAGCAGGACGTTCGGCAGGGATTGACCCCACCGAACGTCGGAACCGCTGTATCCCCCCTTTGAAAAGGGAGGTTTTAGCAACCAGGCTCTCTTGATAAAAGATTCTTGCTCCCAATCAGGGCGAGAGAGGTCGTAGGCTCGACAATGATTCTCGAATATCCTCAACGCCTACGCCACACTCCCACGTGGCGTAGGCTATCGGCCGGACTAGTGGTTTCGAGCGCAACGCATTTGGAACCCCCGTGATGGCAGGATCGGCGGACCTAATAAGTCCCCTAGATCCTCAGGGTAAGGGCATGGCCATCCCTGTGAACGTTACACGACCGCACTGGGGTCTTCGCACGGGGATTGATAGGTTCGATGCCTTATGCCATCATCCTTTGGCGTTGTCCGTTCATATCATGCGCCGAGAGGATACGGCTCCAGTGCCCGATGATTTGTCCAAGATCAGGGGGTTGAGCCGCCGACAAAAAATCACTCAGCAAATCCAAAACGCACCGTGCGAAATTCCTTGCGAAATTCCCGTACTTCCACGCGAGTAGCTTCTGCCTGGTCTGGTTGCGTCAAAGCCAGTTTAATGAACGTGGCAACGGAGGCCATTTCGCTTTCCCCCATGCCGAGCCGGGTAATTTCCTGGACGCCTAAGCGTATCCCGTTATAATCCCCTGCAATGACGGTCAGGGGCAGCGGGATGCCACTAAACAGGACATTGCTCGCTTCTGCAAGGCGCGCGGCGCGCGTGCCGCCCCCGAACCGCGAAGCTTCCACCGCCACTAAATGCGATTGGGTCAGCTGTCCTCCGTTTGGTGCCCAAACCGGGATATCGAGGCGTAGTAATTCGTCGGCGAGCCTCTGGGCATTCTTGAGACATTGTTGCGCATAGGATTGGCCAAAGGTGGCCAGTTCCAAAGCTGCGACCCCGAGCCCTGCTACGCGTGCCATGTCAAAATTCGCTGTCAGTCCGGGATATGCAATGCTGTCGAGGCGTTGCGCCAGCTCTTCATCACCCGTCGCGACAAGCCCCCCGGCCGGTCCGCCAAACGTCTTATAGGTGGACATGGTCATCAGGTCGGCACCTTCCGCGAGCGGCCGTTGGAACAACCCGGCGGCTACCAATCCCGCTACGTGCGCGGCATCGTACATCACCCGCGCCCCCACCGTGTCGGCTAACGCCCGGGCCCGCCCAATATCCACCGGAATCAACGGAAGACTGGTGCCCAAAATGATGAGTGTGGGTCGGGTATGACGGATTTCATTTTCCCACGTGGTCCAATCAATACGATGCGTGCCCGGATGATAGGGAATGGGCCGAACCATTAAGCCGTACAAACCGGCGGCCCCTTGCGTGTGATGCGTGGCATGTCCGGCCAGTGCCTCCGGCATGGCATAAATCGTGTCACCCGGTTTGGTGGTC
Organism: Bacillota bacterium; assembly: GCA_021797515.1. Classification (GTDB taxonomy): domain Bacteria; phylum Bacillota; class Sulfobacillia; order Sulfobacillales; family Sulfobacillaceae; genus Sulfobacillus_C. The sequence continues at coordinate 23,398 of JAJZZP010000146.1, forward strand.
GCCATATAGGCGTAAAGATTCGCCAGGGACCCGCTCAAGACGCGATATTCCACACGACGCGCCCTTAGGGTAACTATTCAGGTACCCCCTTGTCTCGCACCGTTTCCGCCCGCGATGTGCTCCGTGTAGGTGATACGTTCTGCTTAAATTTCCCGTCGAAGTGACGGCGCTGAATTCCTGTG